>DXDV01000202.1 GCA_019115345.1 Candidatus Intestinimonas stercorigallinarum
AGACCGACGGCGAACAGGCCATTTTGATCGTCACCCGGGGGGGCATGGCCATCTGCTTCAAGGAGACGGACGTGCGGTGCATGGGCCGTGACGCCGCGGGCGTCCGGGGCATCAACCTGAAGGACGGCGACTATGTGGTGGGCGCCGCCCGGGCCAAGCGGGACCACCAGGTGCTGATGATCACCGAGAACGGCTTCGGCAAGCGGACCGACATGGACGAGTATATCCGCGCCGGCGGCCTCCAGAAGCGGGGCGGCTACGGCCTCAAGGGCTACAACGTCACGGTCAAGACCGGCGAGGTGGTGGGCGTCAAGGTGGTCAGCGACGCCGACGACGTGCTGGTCATCAACGACGCCGGGGTCATCATCCGCATGGCGGTCTCCGGCATCTCCATCTACGGCCGGTCCGCCCAGGGCGTCAAGATCATGAATCTGGAGGAGGGCGTGAAGGTCATCTCCTTCGCCCGCACCGAACACGAAGAGGAGGAGCCCGCCCCCGAGCTGGAGGGCGAGGCCGGAGAGGGTGAGCCCACATGAGAGAGAAAAAAGCCCGTCCCCCCCTGCTGAGCATCCTCCTGCCGGTGCTCGGCCTGCTCCTGCTGGGGCTGGCCGCCCTGGAGATGTGGGAGGCGGCGGCGGCCCTGGTGCTGCTGTGGTTCTTCCTGGCCACCGGACTCTCCCTGGCAAACCTCCTCCGCGGCCTGCGGCAGCGCCGGGGCGGCGGAGACGAACGCGATAAGGAGGAGTGACCATGGCCAGAAAGCGCGTGACCTACCGGCCCAGCAAGGCAGGCTCCGCCCTGGGGGGCGTGGTGGGCGGCCTCTTCGTGCTCATCGGCCTCTTCGTGGCCATCCCCACCTTCGGGCTCTTCGGCGTTTTATGGACGCTCATCGCCGTGGGCATCACGGGGGCCAACCTCTATCAGGCCTTCGGCAAGGGCTACGTGGGGCCTGAGATCCACATCGAGGAGGAGAGCGATTCTGAGCACGCTCAGCCCGCCGCCCCCGGCGATACCCAGGCCCGGCTCACCGAGCTCAGGGCCCTCTACGACCAGCGCCTCATCACCCAGGAGGAATACGAGCAAAAGCGCAGGGAGATCCTGAAGGAGCTGTGAGCCCGCCGTCCCCGCGTCCCGTGTTTGAAAAAAGGAAACCGTTATGAAAAAAATTCCCCTTTTCCAGCGCCATGCCGACCCCCTGTGGCCGGCGTGGAAAACCGTGCTCTTCTGGGGCTGGAACCTCTTCTGGGGCCTGTGCGCCGCCCTGGGCGTGGGCCTTGTGAGCCTGGTCTTTGCCGCCGTCATCCAGCAGAAGGCCATGCTCCTGAGCTACTTCCAGACCCCGCTCATCGCCTTTTTGAACCTGGCCCCGGTGGCAGTGCTCTACTTCCTGCTCTACTTCCTCCTGGGCCGGGCCGCACTGGCCTACGCCCTCACCGCCGCCGTCACCCTGGGCCTCACCATGGCCAGCTGGTTCAAGCTCCAGTTCCGCAACGACCCCCTCATGTTCGAGGACCTGCTCCTTTTGAAGGAGGCCGGGGACATGGCGGGGAAATACCAGCTCTTCCTCACCAAGAGCATGGTCCTGGCCCTCCTTCTGGTGCTGGCGGGGCTGGTGTTCCTGGCCCTGTGCGTCCGGGGCCGGCCCGGACCCAGGCTGCGGCTCTTCGGCCTCACCGCCGCCATTCTCTGCGCCCTCCCCCTGTGGGACCTGACCCAGAGCGACCACGTCTACAACGACCGCACCGCCAACAACGGCCTCATCAACCAGTGGTCGGCCACCCAGGTCTACGTCTCCAAGGGCTTCGTCTACCCCTTCCTTTACAGCGTCAAGTCGGCCTCCGACGCCCCGCCGGAGGGCTACGACGCCGCCCGGGCCGAGACCATCCTCTCCGCCTATGAGGACGCCGACATCCCCGAGGACAAAAAGGTGTCGGTCCTCTCCATCATGCTGGAGTCCTACGACGACTTCACCAAGTACGGCACCCCCACCCTGGACCCCAAGGTGTACGAGGTCTACCACGCCCTGGAGGCCGAGAGCCTCACCGGCGACCTCATCACCAACATCTTCGCCGGGGGCACCGTGGACTCGGAGCGGGGCTTCCTCACCGGCTTTGCCGACCTGGGCTCCTTCCGCGCCCCCACCAACGCCTACCCCTGGTACTTCCGCGGCCAGGGCTACACCGTCACCGGCGCCCACCCCTGCTACGCCTGGTTCTACAACCGGGAGAACATCAACCAGAACCTGGGCTTTACCGACTACCGCTTTGTGGAGAACTACTTCTCCCCCATGACCGGCGGCGACGTGGGCTACGACGACCTCTTCTTCCCGGAGCTCATCAAGCTCTGGGAGGAGGACAAGGCCCTGGGCCAGCCGGTGTTCCAGTACAACCTGACCTACCAGGGCCACGGCCCCTACAACGACGACAAGACCTGGTGGGGGGACGACTACGTGGTGAACGACCGGGGCTACACCCAGGCCGAGCTCAACATCCTCAACAACTACTTCGGCTCCATCTACAACACCAACCAGAACCTGGAGGCCTTCTTTGACTACTTCCGGGCGGAGACCGAGCCGGTAGTCATCGTGGTCTTTGGCGACCACAACCCCTGGCTGGGGGACGGCAACTCGGTGTACGAGGCCATCGGGCTGGACCTGGACTTCTCCACTCCCGAGGGCTTCTACAACTACTACTCCACCCGCTACCTCATCTGGGCCAACGACGCCGCCAAGGAGGCGCTGGGGAAGGACTTCACCGGGGAGGGCCCCACGGTGAGCCCCAACTTCCTCATGCATGTGGTCTTTGAGGCCTGCGGCTGGGAGGGTCCGGCCTATATGCAGGCCACCCAGGCCGTCATGGACCGGGTGCCCGTCATGAACACCCCCACCGGACTCTATGTGGAGGACGGCGTCCTCACCGGCGGCCTCAGCCCCGAGGGGGAGGCCCTGGTGGAGGAATACGACATCCTTCAGTACTACTACCGGAAGAACTTCCTCTACGACCATCTGCGCTGAGGAGAGGAGACCCCAACGCCCCGCCGACGGCGGGGCGTTGGTTTTGACCCTTTCTGTGGGGAACGCCAACATAGCTCCCCCTGGACGGGGGAGCTGTCCGGCTTTGCCGGACTGAGGGGGTGGACGGGACGGAAAAACGCTCCCTCCTCTGTCATTCTGAGCGCTCCCCACTTCGTCATTCTGAGCGCTCCCTCTTTGTCATTCTGAGCGTCCCCACTTCGTCATTCTGAGCGAAGCGAAGAATCCGTTTCCCCCGTCCTTTTGCGTAACTGGAGGGCAAAGAAACGGGAGTACGGATTCTTCGGCCTTACGGCCTCAGAATGACGGGGAAAGGTGCGTGGCTCTTTTTTGTGTGGGGCGCGACGACTCGGCGCGCCCTTTGCGAGGACGACAAAACCCATTTCTTTTTCCCTGCTGGAAAAAGAAACGGTTTTTGGAATCCAAAGAAAAAGGGGCTTTTGAGAGTTGGCGCTGTGGGGCGTTCGGCGGCGGCTCCCGTCTTTACGCCCCCGTTGGGGACCAGCCCCGGCCGTTACGGCCTGTGCGGGCGGAACAGGGAAAGCGTAGGTTTTCTATCCTGCCGCCGCCTGGGCGGTGCGGGTCGCGACGTGACTTGGCGCGCAAATCAGGGACCCCGCGCGAGCCCAGCGCAGCGGGTCGCGTGGGGAGAGGACGAGCAAGGGAGCGGAGCGAGTTTTCGCCGTCAGGTGGAAACAGAGCAAAGCGGACTTTGCGAGGACGACGTCGCGCCCCACATAAAAAAGCTGTTCCGTTTCGGTGTGGCGGGCGGCCGCAGGCCGCCCCTACGAATGCGCCGCAAGGATGGGGTAGGGGCGGCCTTTGGCCGCCCGGCCCGGCGCCACGTTTCCCTTTGTCATTCTGAACGCTCCCTCTTTGTCATTCTGAGCCGAAGGCGAAGAATCCGCATCCCCCGTCCTTTTGCGTAACTGGAGGGCAAAGGGACGGGAGTACGGATTCTTCGGCCTACAGCCTCAGAATGACGGGGAAAGGCGCGTGGTTCTTCTCTGTATGGAAGGGCCGAGCCATCGGCCGAATGTGAAAGGAGGCAATTTACCATGACGACCAAGACCGACCTGCCGCCGGAGGAGGGGCTTGCCCTGCTGCGCCGGGCGGCGGAGGAGGAGGAGACCCTGTCCGGCGTGATCCTGGAGGGTCTGGTCCTGTCCGGGGAGGACCTCTCGGGGCTGGAGCTCCGGGACGTGACCTTCCGCCGCTGCCGGTTCCCCGGCTGCGGCTGGGGGGGCGTCTCCTTCACCGGCGTGGGTTTCCACAACTGCGACCTCTCCGGTGGAAATTTTGACGCCGCCTTCTTCCACCGCACCGACTTCACCGACTGCCGGGCCACCGGCGTCCGGCTCCAGCGGTGCCGCATGCGCCAGGTCAGACTGGACGACAGCCGCCTCTCGGAGGCCGATCTCACCGCCTGCAAGCTCCAAAACACCGCCTTTTCCCGCTGCAAGCTGGAGGGCGCCCGGTTTCCGCGGAGCCGGTTTGTCCAGACGGCCTTCGACCACTGCGACCTCACGGGGGCGGATTTTGTCCACACCCTGTTGAAAGATGTGGACCTCACCACCTGCGTCATCGACGGCCTGGTCCTCTCGGAGCGCTGCGCCGAGCTGCGGGGGGCGGTGGTGGACCTGTGGCAGGCCGCCGGGCTGGCCCGGCGGCTGGGACTCAGGATAAAAGAGCTTGAGGAGGACTCCCATGGATGATCTGATGTTCTGTCTCAACGCCACCGTTCCCGTTTTCCTCCTCATGCTGCTGGGCTTTGTCTTCCGGCGGGTGGGCTTCGTGGACAAGGTCTTTGCCGACAGGATCAACGCCTTTGTCTTTAAGGCGGCCCTGCCCGTCCTCCTCACCACCTTCCTCAGCGCCTTTACCCTCACCGGCTGACTCTATGTCCTCCGGGTCATGGATCTGATCTGACCCAGCGGGGGACTACGCCGCGCTCCCCGGCGGGGGCGGCCTGCGGCCCATTCACAGAAAGTTTACTGCGGCATTTCTTGTGTTTTAATGTATACTGTGCTATATTTAGGGTAACTTGTTATCTGGCGAATAGCAGGCGAACTGTTCCAAAAAAGGAGGACACGCCTTGGATCAAAACAACCGAAAGGGCTCGGGAGGAAACAACAAAAACATGATGGGGATCGTCTCCATCATTCTCTGGGCCCTCATCATCACCCTGATGATCAACTACTTCACCTCCTCCATGTCCACCTCCCGCTCAGAGCAGATCGAGTACTCCCAGTTCGTGGAGATGGTGGAAAACGACGAGGTGGCCTGGGTGGTCATGGAGTCCAACAAGTACACCATCTATCCCCGCCCGGAGGCCTCCGCCGCCAATCAGGACAGCCAGGACACCCAGGACGCCGGCAGCGACGCGGCGGTGACCCCCATCCCCGGTCTGGAGGGCCTGGAGGGCATCACCGGCGGCTCCGCCGTCCCCGCCGCCCCCGACTCCGGCGCGACCGGCGGCAGCGCCGAACTGGAGCCCGGCTCCAACGATTGGAAGGACATGCTCAAGGAGGGTCCCTCCTACTACTGTGCCCCCATCACCAGCGATTCCGAGATGTCCCGCCTCATCGCCCTCATGGAGGAAAACGGCGTGGTCTACGGACCTCCCTATATCGAGCAGCTCTCCCCCGTCATCACCCT
>DXDV01000203.1 GCA_019115345.1 Candidatus Intestinimonas stercorigallinarum
TCCAAAATACGGGCGGCCACATACTGGGCCTCGTCGCTCTCGTTCATGGCGGTGTAGAGCTGGAGCTTGTCCCCCTTCTGGCGGTGGGTCCACAGCTCCTTGCCCTTCCGGCCCTGGTTGTTCCGGATGACGGCGTTGGACGCCTCCAGGATATTGCCGGTGGAGCGGTAGTTCTCCTCCAGCCGGATGACCCGGGCCCCCTTGTACTGGTTTTCAAAGGAGAGGATGTTCTCGATGGTGGCTCCCCGGAAGCGGTAGATGGACTGGTCGTCGTCGCCCACCACGCAGATGTTCTCCCACCGGCCCGCCAGCAGGGCGGAGAGCCGGTACTGGAGCTGGTTGGTGTCCTGGTACTCGTCGATGAGGACGTAGCGGAACTTCCGCTGGTAGTAGTCCCGGACCTCCTCGTACTCCTGGAGGAGGCGGACGGTGTCCAGGATGAGGTCGTCGAAGTCCAGGGCGTTGGCCTCCCGGAGGCGGCGCTCATACTCCACGTAGACCTTGGCTATGCGGGTGAGGCGGTAGTCCCCCTGCTTTTCGCACCGGGCCAGGTAGTCGGGTCCGGAGAGCATCCCGTCCTTGGCCCTGGAGATCTCGGAGAGGATGGACCGGGGCGGGAAGGTCTTGTCGTCCATGTTGAAGTCCTTCAGGATATCCTTGACCACCCGCTCGGCGTCGGCGGCGTCGTAGATGGTGAAGGACTTGTCAAAGCCCAGCCGGTCGATGTCCCGGCGGAGGATGCGCACGCAGGCGGAGTGGAAGGTGGAGGCCCAGATGTCGTTGGCGTCGGGCCCCAGCATCTTTTCCAGCCGGTGCTTGAGCTCCCCGGCGGCCTTGTTGGTGAAGGTGATGGCGATGATGGACCAGGGCACGGCGGGGTCCAGGCGGCACAGCCGCTCCGCCTCCTCCCTGCCCTCGTCCACCGGGTGGGCGGCGTAGGCCTCCAGGAAGCGGAGGTCGTCCTCGCTCACCCACTCGGGCACCTCGTCGGAGTCGGACCCCCGGCCGTACTTCATCAGGTTGGCCACCCGGTGGATGAGCACGGTGGTCTTGCCGCTGCCCGCCCCCGCCAGCACCAGCAGGGGCCCCTCGGTGCTCAGCACCGCCTGGCGCTGCTGGGGGTTCAGCTTGCCGAACTCCCCGGCGATGACGGCCCGTCGGGCCTTGCAGAATCTCAGTTGTTGCGCGTTATCCAGCATAGGTTCACCTAATTTCTTTTGTTGCGGACGGAATGCCTCCTCCGCCGGACAGGCGGGGAGAGACGCCATTTCGGCACAAATGCGCCGCGCCCCGCGGGCGCGGCGCACGGCATATGGAACCCCTCACACCGTCTCGGTGAGGAAGGCGGCCCGGTAGGTCTGTCTCAGCTCTTCCCAGGCGGCCCTGGCCCGGTCCGGATCGTCGAAGAGACCAAAGACGGTGGGGCCGGTGCCGCTCATGTTGGCCCCCAGGGCGCCGTGCCCCACCAGCACCGACCGGATGGACCGGACCTCGGCGCGCTGCCGGGGGGGGAGCACGTCCTCAAAGACGTTGTACATCCGCCGGGCCACGCCCCCCAGGTCTCCCGCCGCCAGGGCGGAGAGGACTCCGTCGGTGTCGGGGCGGCACTTGAGCCGCACCCCGTCCACCGCCCGGAAGAGCTCCGGAGTGGAGATGGAGAAGGCGGGCTTGCAGACGACCACGTGGCACCGGGGCAGGGGGTCCAGAGGGGTGAGGATCTCGCCCCGGCCCTCGGCCAGGGCGGTGCCCCCCAGGACGCAGTAGGGTACGTCGGAGCCCACCGCCTCCCCGAGCCTGGCCAGGGCCAGAGGGCCGTACCCCGCCTCCAGCATGCCGTTGAGGGCCCGGAGGACGGCGGCGGCGTCGGAGGAGCCGCCCCCCATGCCGGCGCAGACGGGGATGCGCTTTTCAATGGCGATGGCCACGCCCCCCAGGTCCCGCCCCGTTTCGGCCTGAAAGGCCAGGGCGGCGGCGGCGGCCAGATTCTTCTCGTTGTTGGGGAGGAAGCTCAGGTCGGTGCGGACCTTCAGCCCCTCCCCCGTCCCCGTCTCCACGGTGAGGGTGTCGGCCAGGGCCACCGACTGCATGACCATCTTCAGGTCGTGGTAGCCGTCGGGCCGCTTGCCCAGCACGTCCAGGGTCAGATTCAGCTTGGCGCGGGCCAGCACCGTCTCCTTGGGCATGGCCGCTCACGTCCTTTCTCCGGCCTGGGGCCGTTATCGGATCTTCCGCCCCTCCAGGTAGAAGCGCTTGTCCTGGGCCTCCCCCATGGAGAAGGTCTTGCGGGGGAGCGCCCCGTGGCGGAGGACGGCGGGGAAGAGAGACTCCTTGTCCATGGCGGGCAGGAGGAAGGCCAGGTTCCCCGGCTGGTCGGCCAGGGAGCGGGCCACCTCGGCCCCGTGTATGTAGTCGATGCGCCCCCGGTGGACGGAGAGCCACCGGTCCAGGAAGGTCTGAAGAGTGGCCGCCGGCAGGGTGGCTTCGGGGCGTGGCACGGTGATGGCGCCGGAGCCCTGCTCCCACACGTAGCGGAGGACATGGCCCTCCTCCCCCACCCCCTCATAGGCGCCGGGGTGGGCGTTTTTCAGATCGGTCAGGAGGACCTGGGGGTCGATCCCGAAGAGGACCCGGTGGATGGGCTCGAACTCCAGGGTGGAGTCGTGGAGGTTGACCAGCTCCACCAGGGCGTACCGGGCGGGCAGACCGGCCCACTGCTCCGGGGGCGTGATGTCCTTGAGCCGCTCATAGCAGGCCTTGGCGGTGGCCAGGGAGTGGTTGCCGTCCCCCACAGCGAAGAGGAGCACGTCCTCCGCGCCGTACCGGGCCCGGAAGGCGGCGGGGTCGGCCAGGGCGTGGAGGGCCCGGGCCACCCGGCCCTTCTCGGCGTCGTCCAGCAGCCAGCCCCGCAGGTGGCCGGAGTGCTCCATGAGCTCGAAGTCATAGCACTTCTCCAGCCGCTCCGCAGCGGCGTAGAGGGGCTCGATGACGGTGCCGTCGGGGTCGTCGGCCAGGAGCATCACGTGGGGCAGCTCCACCGGGGCGTTCTTCCGCACCGCCACCCGGGGCGGGATGCGGCTGAGAACGGTGCCCTCGGTGGCCCGGATGCGGGCGGTCGAGCCGGGCTCGTAGTCGTAGGCCTCCAGATCCACCATGCCCACCAGCCCCCGGCGGACCTTTCCCGAGTCCAGGGTGCGCTCCACATAGATGAGGGCGTCGGGGCAGGTGCGGAAAACCCCCTCCCGGAGGTATCGGCTCATGGTGTTGGTCACGTCCATGATGTCGGTCTCCACATTGGGGCCGTCCAGGGAGCTCTCCGGCAGGATGAGATGGAGGGCGGAGGGGGCGCTGCCCACGAACCGCTCCACCCGCTGCCAGTACTCCGGCTGGGAGGTATATTGGTCGCAGGCCACCACCGACCACTTGGTCAAATCACAGTTCTGGGGCAGCAGGATATCGGCCGGCCCGAAGGGCAGGCCCTGGAATCGCTCGTCCATGGCGGATCGCCTCACTTCTCC
This sequence comes from Candidatus Intestinimonas stercorigallinarum, assembly GCA_019115345.1. GTDB lineage: Bacteria > Bacillota > Clostridia > Oscillospirales > Oscillospiraceae > Intestinimonas > Intestinimonas stercorigallinarum. The sequence continues at coordinate 3,516 of DXDV01000203.1, forward strand.
TGGTTTGGGTCAAAGGGCGGCCCGGATGGCCGCAAGCAGATCCCCGAACGCCTCATAGGCGGGCAGCTCCGGGTGATCGGCCTTGATCTGCTCCGTGCTCTTGAAGAGGAAGCCCGCCTTGCTGGCCTGGATCATCCCCAGGTCGTTGAAGCTGTCCCCGGCGGCGATGGTGTCGAAGCCGATGGACTGGAGGGCCTTCACCGTGGTGAGCTTGGACTGCTCACAGCGCATGCGGAAGCCGGTGATGGCGCCGTCGGGGGCCACCTCCAGGGTGTTGCAGAAGAGGGTGGGCCAGCCCAGCTTTTTCATCAGGGGCTGGGCGAACTGCTCGAAGGTGTCGCTGAGGATGACCACCTGGGTCAGGGAGCGCAGCTCGTCCAAAAAGTCCTTGGCGCCGGGCAGAGGGTCGATCTTGGCGATGACGTCCTGGATCTCCTTCAGGCCCAGACCGTGTTCCCGCAGGATGTCCAGGCGGAAGTTCATCAGCTTGTTGTAGTCGGGCTCGTCCCGGGTGGTGCGCTTGAGCTCCGGGATGCCGCTCTCCTGGGCGAAGGCGATCCAGATCTCCGGGACCAGGACCCCCTCCATGTCGAGACACACGATGTTCATGGGGCGCCTCCTCTTGTTGTGATGGGTGGATCAGCCCTGCTCCCGGGCCTGCTTCTTCTTCAGGTTGGTGAGGAAATTGTCCATACGGGTGAGGGCCTCGGCGATGTCCTTCATGCTGGTGGCGTAGCAGCAGCGGACAAAGCCCTCGCCGCCGGGCCCGAAGGCGTTGCCGGCGATGACGGCCACCTTCTCCTCCATGAGGAACCGCTCGCAGAAGTCCTCGGAGGAGAGGCCGGTGCCCCGGATGTCGGGGAAGACGTAGAAAGCGCCCTTGGGCTCGAAGCAGGGCAGGCCGATGCGGCGCAGGCCCTCCACCAGATACCGGCGGCGGCCGTCGTACTCGTCCCGCATCTTCTCGATGTCGGCGTCGCCGTTGCGCATGGCCTCGATGGCGGCGTACTGGCTGGTGGTGGGGGCGGACATGATGCCGAACTGGTGGAGCTTGAGCATCTGCTGCACCAGGGGGGCGGGACCGCACAGGTAGCCCATGCGCCAGCCCGTCATGGCGTGGCTCTTGGAGAAGCCGTTGACCACGATGGTCCGCTCGTACATGTCGGGGATGTTGGCGATGGAGACATGGTGCT
>DXDV01000026.1 GCA_019115345.1 Candidatus Intestinimonas stercorigallinarum
CTTCCGTCTCCCCCGCAGTCCGGGCGATCCCCAACCGGGGGGAGCTGGTGGCCGCCGTGTCCGCCGCCATCGCTGAGGAGCTGGGGACTGACATTTCCGCCATCCGCATTCTCTCCCTCACCCCTGTGGGCAGCGCCGCCTACGCGGTGCCCAACCGGGGCGAAGTTGTGGCCGCCGTGTCCGCCGCTATTGCCGAGGAGCTGGGGACTGACATTTCCGCCATCCGCATTCTCTCCCTCACCCCTGTGGGCGGCGCCGCCTACGCTGTACCCAACCGGGGTGAAGTTGTGGCCGCCGTGTCCGCCGCTATCGCCGAGGAGCTGGGCACCGACGTCTCCGCCATCCGCATCCTTTCTCTCACTCCTGTGGGCGGCGTCTCCCGTGCCGCGTCTGACCGGGGAGCCCTGGTGGCCGCCGTATCCGCCGCCATCGCCGAGGATCTGGGCACCGATGTGTCCGCCATCCGCGTCCTCTCCATGCGGCAGGCGGCCTGACATAGCCGCAAATTCCGGGGGAGCGCGCGCCAAAAGCGCGCGCCCCTCTTTTTCAAGTCGGCGTTAAGATTTTAACGTTAACACAGCGAATTCCTATAGTACACTGGGGCCGGCGCCGCGGCGCTTTTCGCCCTGAGAGGAGGTGGTGCGATGCTCTCACCCAGGAAACAGGAGCGTCGGCACATCCTGCGGGACATCCTGATCACCGCCGGACTTCTGTTGCTGGGAGTTCTGCTCAGCACCCTGCTGATGATCGTGGACCACACCGGCGGGTTCGCCTCCATGATCTTCGTGCTGATGGTGGTCCTGGTGGCCCGGCTCACCGACGGATACGTCTACGGCGTCGCCGCCTCCTTCTTCAGCGTCATTCTCGTCAATTACGCCTTCACCTACCCCTACGGGGCCGTGGACTTCACCATCGCCGGCTACCCGCTGACCTTCCTCACCATGCTGTCCGTGTCCCTCATCGTCAGCGCCATGACCAGCCAGATCAAGCGGCAGGAAAAGCAGCGGATCGAGGCGGAACGGGAGGCCCTGCGGGCCAATCTTCTCCGGGCGGTGAGCCACGATCTGCGCACACCGCTCACCTCGATCGTGGGCTCCACCTCCGCGATTCTGGAGAACGCCGACGTGCTGTCCCGCCAGCAGAAGGCGGAGCTTCTCAGGGGCGTCCGGGACGAGGCCCAGTGGCTGATCCGCATGGTGGAGAATCTGCTGTCCATCACCCGCATGGGGGACCCCGCCGCCCGGATCGACAAGGAGCTCCAGGCGGTGGAGGAGGTGCTGGCCAGCGTGGCGGCCAAGTTCCAGCAGCGATTTCCCGCCATCCATCTGGAACTGGCGGCGCCGGAGGAGCCCCTTTTCGTGCCCATGGACGCCATTCTCATCGAACAGGTGCTGATGAACCTGCTGGAAAACGCCGCCTGCCACGGGCACTGCGCCCATATCCGGCTTTTCGTGGAGCTGGAGGGCCAAATGGCGGTTTTTACCGTCCAGGACGACGGCCAGGGCATTTCTCCCGACGTCCTCCCGACCATTTTCACCCCCCATCTGCGAAGCCAGACGCACTCCACCGACGCCCGGCGGAACATGGGCATCGGCCTGTCGGTCTGCCTGTCCATCGTCAAGGCCCACGGCGGCGTCATGTCCGCCGCCAACGCCCCGGAGGGCGGCGCCGTCTTCCGCTTCACCCTGCCGGTGGAGGAACTCTCTATGGAGGATACAAGCCATGAAGATCAAGGAAAAGATCCTCATCATCGAGGATGAGGCCAATATCAGCAGCTTCATCGCCGCAGTGCTGGAGGCCAACGACTACGACACCATGGCCTCCCCCACCGGGAGCAAAGCCATCACCATGATCACCTCCCACTGCCCGGACCTGATCCTGCTGGACCTGGGTCTTCCGGACATGGACGGCATCAGCATCATCCGGTTCGTCCGGGAGTGGTCCACCTGCCCCATCATTGTCATCTCCGCCCGCAACCACGAGCGGGACAAGGTGGAGGCCCTGGACGCCGGGGCCGACGACTATATCGTCAAGCCCTTCGGCACCTCGGAGCTGCTGGCCCGGATCCGCACCGCCATCCGCCACACCCGTACCCACCTGCCCAACGGCAGCATCGCCCAGTCCGGCCAGTTCAAGGCCATGGGCCTGGTCATCGACTATGACAAGCACCAGGTCCTGGTGGACGGCCAAAGCGTCCACCTGACCCAGAACGAGTACAAGCTGGTGTCCCTGCTGGGGAAGTACGCCGGGCGGGTGCTGACCTACGATTTCATCATCCGTCAGCTCTGGGGCCCCAAGGCCAAGAGCGACAACCAGATCCTGCGGGTGAACATGGCAAATATCCGCAGAAAGATTGAAAAGAACCCGGCGGAGCCAAAATATATCTTCACGGAGATCGGCGTGGGCTACCGCATGGTGGACCCGGACTGATCCTAAAACCGCAGAGAGGCCCCGGCCGGCGCTTTGATTTCAGCGCCGGCCGGGGCCTTCTTAGTTGTCCTACAGCACAACCTGGACAGGTGCCCGGATGGTCAGGCTGTCCGGGGTGACGCGGCAGTCCCAGGCCAGGACCTGGACGCCGGCCGCGGCGGCCTCCCGCAGAGCCTGGCCGAAAGCGGGGTGGGTCTGGTCGTTGGGCCGAAACAGCCGGGGGCCCTCCATCTGGACCACGAAGACCACCGCAGCCCGCAGCCCCGCCTCCACTGCCCGCCGCAGCCCGTGGAGGTGCTTGACCCCCCGCTCCGTGGGGGCGTCGGGGAACAGGACCTCCCCCTCCCGCTCCAGGGTCACCCCCTTCACCTCCACCAGGATGGGGCCCTTTCCGTCCTCCAGGAGGAAATCAAAGCGAGAGTCCTCCCAGACATGCTCCGGCCGGAGAGCCGTCAGCCCCGGCAGGAAGCCGCCGGCGGCGGCAAACTCCCCAAACACTTTATTCGGAGCCTGCGCGTCCATGTTGATGAGCAGATTTCCCTTCTCCACAGCCACCAGATCGCAGGCCGTCTTTCGCTTTGGATTTGACGCCTGTTCCAGGTAGACCGCGGCTCCGGGGACCAGCAGTTCCCGGCAGCGCCCCGTGTTCTTGACGTGGCAGACCACCTCCGCCCCATCGATCTCTACCCGGGCTACAAACCGGTTGGGCCGGGCCAGGAATCTGCCCCGGCAGATGTTCTCGTAGTGCACAGCGCACCTCTCCCCTTTCTCCGCGCGGTGATCGCGGCCCAGCTCCCGCGCCTGCTCCGCCCGCTGTCTCGGGCCGCAGCGCAGGGAACTGCTTTTCAACAGCATACCACAGCGGCGCAAAAATGCA
>DXDV01000204.1 GCA_019115345.1 Candidatus Intestinimonas stercorigallinarum
ACGCACAGACTATATTTTCATTCTCAGCTGTGATGGCATTTCATGAGGCGTTGACAACTACACCATGGTCCAGCTCACCTATAACTACGGCGTGGACATGAACGAGGTCTACTCCGATCTGAAGAGCGCCATGGACACCCTGATGCCCTCCCTGCCGGAGGACTGCGAGGAGCCCATGATAATGGAGCTGAGCGCCGACATGGTCTCCACCATGATGATCTCCGCCGTGGCGCCGGAGGGCATGGACGCCACCAGCTACCTCAACGACACGGTGGTGCCCGTGCTGGAGAGCATCGGCGGCGTGGCCATGGTGGAGGTCACCGGCGCCCAGGATGAATATGTGCGGATAGTGCTGGACGAGGCCGCCATGCGGCAGTACGGCCTGTCCATCTCCACCGTGGGCGCCGCCATCGCCGCCGCCGACTTCGACATGCCGGTGGGCGACGTGACCTTGGGCACCCAGGACATCGCCCTGGGCGTCTACGGGAATGTGGACGTCAACCCCACCTTCCGGAACCTGCCCATCCAGACCCCCTCCGGCCAGACCGTCATGCTGGAGGACATCTGCACCTTCTTCAACCTCTACCGGGAGGAGGCCGACAGCATCAGCCGCTACAACGGCAGCGAGAGCGTCCTGCTGAGCATCTCCAAGCAGGACAGCGCCTCCACCATGGAGGTGTGCAACGCCGTGCTGGAGGTGCTGGACCAGTACAGCGCCGACGGCATCTCCTTTGAGGTCATATACAGCGAGGGCGAGAGCATCCTGGAGACTCTGGGTGAGGTGCTCAACACCCTCATCACCGGCGTCATCCTCACCATAATCGTCCTGCTGGTCTTCTTCGGGGACCTGAAGGCCAGCCTCATCGTGGCCATCAGCATGCCCCTTTCCATCCTGCTGGCGGTCATCCTCCTCAACTACGCCGGCTACGCCATCGATCTCATGACCGGCACCTCTCTCATCATCGCCATCGGCATGATCGTGGACAACTCCATCGTCATCCTGGAGAGCTGCATGCGCGTCCGGGAGGAGGGGCTGGACTTCAAGGAGGCCGCCGTCCAGGGCACCTCCACCATGCTCATGTCCATCCTGGCCGGCACCCTCACCACCGTGGTGGTCTACATCCCCCTGGCCATGGCCGATGGCATGGTGGGCATGATGGCCGCCCCCCTGAGCTGGACCATCCTCCTCACTCTGCTCTCCTCCTTCGTCAGCGCCGTGGTGGTGGTCCCGCTGGCCTTCGTGTGGCTCAAGCCCCGGGCCAAGGAGGATATCCCCGTCAACCGGCTGGTGCGGCGCTTCCAGCGCTTCTACCGCCGGACCATGCCCGGTCTGCTGCGGCGTCCCGGCCGGGTGGTCTCCGTGGGCCTGGTCTGCTTCCTGGCCTCCCTGCTGCTGCTGACCCAGATGGAATTCGTCCTGATGGCCGACAACTACGACGGCAGCATCACCGTGGACGCCACCTTCCGCTCCGGCACCAAGCTGGAGGTCATGGACGAGCGCATCCAGGAGCTGGAGGCGGCCCTGCTGGCCGACGAGAACTTCGAGAGCGTCACCCTGAGCATCTCCGACAATGTGGCCTCCTTCACCGCCTACGCCGTGGCGGACTGCCCCCGCACCAGCGCGGAGGCCGTGGAGGAGTACACTGCGCGCTTCGGCTCCACCCCCGGCATGGACATCGCCGTGGACCCCAGCGGCGCCATGAACATGAGCGCCATGCTGGGCAGCAGCACCTCCAAGGACGTCACCCTGCTCTCCAACGACCTGGACAGCCTCCAGACGGGGGCCAACCAGGTGGCGGAGGCCATGCGCCAGGTCCCCGGCGTCATCCGGGTGGACAACGCCTTTGACCAGAGCCGGGTGAAGGGCCGCATGGTCATCAACTCCCAGAAGGCCCTGGCCCTGGGGACCTCCGAGTCCTCGGTGGCCATGCAGGTCTACTACGTCCTCAACGGCATGACGGCCGCCACGGTGGAGTACGGGGACACGGAGTACGACGTGATCCTGGAGTACCCCGAAGGGAAATACGACGACATCACCGCCCTGCTGGACTATCCCATCACCACTCAGACCGGGCAGAAGATCGCCCTGCGGGACATCGCCGAGGTGGACTATATCACCAGCCTGCCCACCATCACCCGGGAGGACGGCCAGTACAGCATCACCGTCACCGCCACCACCGACGCGGCCAAGTACGATGCCCCTGCCGCCATCGACGCCGCCGTGGCCCAGATGGACCTGCCCGACGGAGTGAGTCAGGGGGCCGGCATGATGGACGACACCACCGCCGACTCGGTGGAGAGCATCGTCACCGCCCTGCTGGCAGCCGTGTTCCTGGTGTTCCTGGTCATGGCCATCCAGTTCGACTCCCCCCGGCTGTCCATCATGGTCATGCTCTGCATCCCCCTGAGCCTCATCGGCTCCATCCTCCTGGTCTTCCTCACCGGACGGCCCATGAGCCTCACCGGCCTGATGGGCTTCCTCATGCTGGTGGGCATCGCCGTGAACAACGGCATCTACCTGGTGGACGGCACCAACCAGCTCCGGCAGACCATGCCCCTGGGCGAGGCCCTGGTGGAGGCGGGCACCACCCGCCTGCGGCCCATCCTCATGACCACCCTCACCACCGTCATCTCCATGGTCCCCATGATGTTCTCCAACGACAGCGGCATGGGAATGATGAAGGATATGGCCTACGTCATGGTGGGCGGTCTCATCGTCTCCACCATCCTGGCCATGTTCCTCATGCCCGCCTTCTATCTCCTCATCCGGCGGGAGAACTTGGACGGCACCAAGCGGAAGAGCCTGTTCCGCCGCCGGGCCAAGACCGGACAGGAGGTCTGAAGCGGACGCGGCGCAAACGGGTAAGGATCTTCCGTCAACAGGAGGACCGGCCCGCCCCGGAGCGGGCGGGCCGGTCCTCAAAACAAATGGAGGTGACGCGCGACAATGCCACATAAGATCATCAGCATCGGCAGACAGTTCGGCAGCGGCGGCCATCAGATCGGCCTGAAGACGGCGGAGGCGCTGGGCGTCCGCTGCTACGACAAGGAGCTCATCACCCTGGCGGCCCTGCGGGGGAAAATGGACCCGGACTGGACCTCGGACTTCGACGATCAGCCCCCCAACCCCTGGCTCTACGAGGCGGCCTACAACGCAAACGACGCCCTGCCGGCGGGAGAGTCGGTGTCGGCGGTGCTCTTCAACCTGCAAAGCCAGGTGATCCGCGCCATCGCCGGGCAGGAGGACGCGGTCATCATGGGGCGCTGCGCCGACCAAGTCCTGCGGGGAGAACAGGACGTCCGCCTGCTGAGCGTCTTTATCGCGGCCCCCTTCCCGGACCGGGTGGAACGGAAGATGGGCCTGCTGCGCATCAGCCGCCGGAAGGCGGAAAAGCTGGTCCGGCAGACCGACGAGCGCCGGGCCAAGTACTACCGCACCTACACCGGCATGGAGTGGGGGCGGAAGGACGGGTATGACCTGTACTTCGACTCCAGCATACAGAGCGAGGAGGAGATCGTGGAAGGCATCCTGGACGCCTGGGGACGGCTGGAGGCCTCCGGGCCGGACGGCGGCAGATGAAGGCGTGCTCCAGCCTCTCAAACCGAAAGTCCTCGCTTCACTCGCCGCCTCACGAAGGCTTTTCACAATGCTGAGCGGGTCCGCGCCAACGGCGCGGACCCGCTTGTCGTCTGGATCTGGTTTTCAGAAGTCGGCGCTGCCCACGGTGCGGAGATGGGGCAGGCCCCAGACGATGTCCCATCGTCCGGGGACCCCTTTGGACTTCGCTTCCTCGGCGGGAGTGTATCCCGCCTGCGGCAAGGTCCCGTGCCAACGGCACGGGACCTTGTACGGCGCTGACGCGCCGCCCCATCTCCGATGGGGCCCCCGACGTCCTGCCCGGGGCAGGCTCTGCTGGTCCGGCGTGTATTTCTTCTCCTTAGAAGTCGGCGCTGCCCACGGTGCGGGGATGGGGCAGGACGTCGCGGATGTTGCTCACGCCGGTGAGGTACATGACCATCCGCTCGAAGCCCAGGCCGAAGCCGGCGTGCTTGCACCCGCCGTAGCGGCGCAGGTCCAGGTACCACCAGTAGTCCTTGGGGTCCATGCCCAGCTCCTGGATGCGCTTTTCCAGCACGTCCAGCCGCTCCTCGCGCTGGGAGCCGCCGATGATCTCCCCGATGCCGGGCACCAGGCAGTCGGCGGCGGCCACGGTCCTGCCGTCGTCGTTGAGGCGCATGTAAAATGCCTTGATGTCCTTGGGATAGTCGGTGACAAAGACCGGCTTTTTGAACACCTGCTCGGTGAGG
>DXDV01000205.1 GCA_019115345.1 Candidatus Intestinimonas stercorigallinarum
CCGCCGTTGACGGCGGCGCTGGCGGCGGTGACCAGCTGGATGGGGGTGAGGCGGAAGGTCTGGCCGAAGGAGGCGGTGGCCAGGGAGGCCTCGCCGTAGATACCGGTGAAGTAGTCCCGGGTCCACACCAGGTTGGTGTTGTCGGCCTCCCCCTGGATGTCGATGCCCGTCTTGCCGATGATGCCGAAGTCCAGCAGGTACTGGTAGAACTTCTCCGCCCCCAGGGCCTGCCCGATCTCGATGAAGGCGGGGTTGCAGGAGTTGGCCACCGCCTGGGCCAGGGTCTGGTCCCCGTGGCCCTCGTGCTTGGAGCAGCTGATGGTCCAGGTAGCCACCTTTTTATAGCCGGGGCAGTAGAAGTGGGAGTTTTCATTGACCACGCCCTCCTCCAGGGCGGCGGCCAGGACGATGGTTTTGAAAGTGGAGCCGGGCTCGTAGGTGTCGGTGACCGCCCGGTTGGTCCACTGGGTGTACTGGGCCTCCTGGAGGGCCGTGGCGTAGGCCTCCTCATTGGCGGAGGGGTCGTTCTTCACCGTCTCCAGATAGGCCGACAGGACGGGGTCGGAGACGGTCCGGGGGTTGTTGAGGTCGTAGTTGGGGGAGGAGGCCATGGCCAGGATGGCCCCCGTCTTGGGGTTCATGACGATGCAGAAGCCGCCGTTGCGGACCTCGTAGGAGGTGATGCCGTCGGAGAGGGCCTTCTCACAGTAGCTCTGGATGGTGGCGTCGATGGTGAGCTGGACGTTGAGGCCGGACTGGGCGTCCACATAGCTCTCATAGCTGGAGCGCATTTCGGTGCCGTCGTTCTTCTTGGCGGTGACCACCCGGCCCGGCTCTCCCGCCAGCAGGCTCTCGTATTTGGCCTCGATGCCGTAGGCCCCCCGGTTGCCGTCGTTGGCGTTGACCCAGCCGATGACCTGGGCGGCCAGGGAGCTGTATGGGTAGACCCGCTTGGTGTCGGGCAGGAGGTAGACCCCGGGGTAGAGGCCGTTCTCCTCCTGGAAGGCCCGGACAGCGTCGGAGACGTCGTCGTCCACCCGCCACTGGAGGACCTCGTACTGGGAGGCGGTGTTCTCCATCCGCTTGAGGATGGCGCTGCTCTCCGTCCCCAGGATGTCCGCCAGGCCCTGGGCCACGAACTCCTGGTAGGTGCCCGCCATGGCGGCCTGCTCGGCGTCGGTGAGCTCCTCGCCGCTGGCCGCCTTCTTCGACCCGGTCTTGGCCTTGCTCTCCTCCGCCTCCAGAATGTCCTTGGGGGAGATGACCACGTTGTAGACGTCGGTGGAGACGGCCAGGATATTCCCCTGGGAATCGTAGATGGTGCCCCGGGGGGCGGTGACCAGGATGTCCCGGGTCTGCTGGTTGATGGCCCCCTCCTCATAGCGGTCGTGCTCCACGATCTGGATCTGCCACAGCTTCCACAGCAGGGGCACGAAGGCCACCACCCCGAAGAGGGCCATCAGGAAGATGGTGCGGCCCAGGATGGTCCGGTTCTGCCGGCGGTCGCCGCCGCCGCTGGTTCTTTTTCGCTCGTTTGCTGCCATGGTGGTCTCCTTTTGCTCCGGATACGGCGGAAGGCGTAAGAAAAGCTCTGTTTTCTTACGCCCTCTCGTTTCTCTCTATGATTCGCTTCCTCCCCACTGTATGCGGGAACTCAGCGAAAATATGACAATGCGTTGTCGACGATCTCTCCCACCGCGTCCAGGAAGCCGGTCCCCTGGGCGTCCTGGTCATAGTGGACCACGTTGTCGTCCTCGGAGAGGTCCAGGGTGTAGATCTGGTCCGCCGTGGGCTTGACCATGCTGCCGTCGGAGAGGACCCGTTCCTCAATGGCGCTCGGGTCGAAGGTCAGCTCATACTCGGCCATCAGCTTGGCCTCCTCGCTCTGGAGGTCGGAAAGCTGGTCCCGGAGGGAGACCACCTCGTCGCTGACCATGGTGAGCCGCACGTGGCTGAGCATGAGCAGCACGGCGAACACGGCCACCGTCAGGAAGCCCACCACCGCGAAGGGGGAGACCTCTCCCGCCTCCCGGACCCGGACCTTGGGCCGGGTGAGGGCGCGCTCTCTGGGGCGGACCTTCGGCTGGGGGCGGAGGATCTCCGCGCCGTCCTGCTCCAGCGGCCGGGCCGCCGGCTGGGCGTAGGCCAGGTTTCCATAGGTGCCGCGGGGCTGGTCGAATCTGCTTTTTCTCCTGGCCGTAGCGCTCGCCATGCAGGTCACTCCAATCTCTTCTGTATCAGGGGCCGCGCCCCTGCCGCGCCGGTCGGGGCGCTATCGCTTCTCCGCCACCCGCAGCTTGGCGCTGCGGGCCCGGGGGTTTTCCGCAATTTCCTCCGCCGTGGGGAGGATGGGCTTTCGGGGCGTCAGGACCACCTGGGGGGTCTTGCCGCAGACGCACACCGGGAAATCCGGGGGACAGGTGCAGCCCTTGGCCAGCTCGGCCAGGGCGTTTTTCACGATGCGGTCCTCCAGGGAGTGGAAGGAGATCACGCACAGCCGTCCCCCCGGCGAGAGCCGGGGCACCGCCGCCTGGAGCATCCGGTCCACGGCGGATAGCTCGTCGTTGACGGCGATGCGGATGGCCTGGAAGCTCCGCTTGGCCGGGTGCTGCTTCTCCCGCAGGGCCTGGGCAGGCATGGCGCTCCGGATCGTGTCCACCAGCTCCAGGGTGGTGGCGATGGGGGACTCCGCCCGGCGGCGGACGATGGCGGCGGCGATCTGGGGGGCGTACCGCTCCTCGCCGTACTGCCACAGGATCCGCCGCAGCTCCTCCTGGGGCCACTGGTTGACCACCGCATGGGCGGTGAGGGTCTCGGACCGGTCCATCCGCATGTCCAGGGGGGCGTCGTGCATGTAGGAAAAGCCCCGCTCCGGGTCGTCCAGCTGGGGGGAGGACACCCCCAGGTCAAAGAGCATCCCGTCCACGCCGGAGATGCCCCGCTCGTCCAGCAGCCCGGCCAGGTCGCCGAAGTTGCCGTGGATGAGGGTCACCTTGTCCAGGTGTCCGGCCAGCCGCTCCTCCGCCGCGTCCAGGGCGGCCTGGTCCCGGTCGATGCAGACGAGCCGGCCGGTGGTGAGGCGGGCGGCGATCTCCCGGGAGTGTCCCGCCCGGCCCAGGGTGCCGTCCACGTAGGTCCCGTCGGGGCGGAGCTTCAGGCCCTCCAGGCACTCCCGCAGGAGCACCGGCTTGTGGATCAGATCCATGACGGCGTGCCTTCCTTTCTTACAGCTCCAGGGAATCCATGAGCGCCGCCATCTTCTCGGGCGTCATTTCCTCCTCCTCGGCGTTCCAGCGCTCCGCGCTCCAGATCTCCGCCCGGTCGTGGACGCCGATGATGACCACGTCCTTTCCCAGGTCGGCGTACGTCCGCAGGCGCTGGGGAATGACGATACGGCCCTGGCTGTCCGGCACGCATTTCACCGCGTTGGCAAACAGGGAGCGCATGGCCTTGGATTTGCTGACGGGGAGGGAGGAGAATTTGGCGGTGAAGCGGTCCCAGCTCTCCTGGGGATAGATGGCCAGACAGGTGTCCACACCCATGGCCAGGTAGAAGGTCTCGCCCAGCTCCTCCCGGAGCTTGGCGGGAATGAACAGCCGGCCTTTGGCATCGACGCTGTGCTCGTAGGTGCCGGTCACGCTGCCCACTGCCCTTCATCTCCCTCCACTTTCCTCTATTTTGCTCCATTTCACTCCACCAGTAGTTCAAGTATAAAGGTTCCGCAGGGAAAATGCAAGGGTTAATTCCTTCTTTTTTCTCCGAGATTCCCAGATATTTCGGGAAAAATCGCCCATTTTTTGCGTTAAAACATTTGTTCTAGCCCCTTCGGCGCGGCGCCGATTTCCTTCCTCATTTTAGTTATTTATCGGAAATAGATCCATTCTGTGCCCCTGCGCATCATTCCGGGCACATTTTTGCACATTTTGTGGAAAACTCTTTTCCCCCTGTGACAAGAGCGCAAAAAACGGCGGGACAAGTCAAAAGACTTGTCCCGCCGCTGGTGACGGTAAAAATTTTTTTGTGGAGGGCCTTACTCGTCGGCCTCGGCGTCGTAGACGGCGCGGCCCCCGGGGGCGCTCTGTCCGCCGGACGGCTGGGCGCCGGCCGCCGCCCGGAACCGGGCGCGGGAGCGCTTGATCTCGTCGTAGGCCTCCCCCACGGCCTCCTCGGTGCGCCGGAGGGCGTCCTCACAGTATTCGTTGGCGGCCCGGCGCAGCTCCCGGCTGCGCTCCTCGGCCACCTTGAGCATCTCGCCGGCCTTCTGCTTGGCCTGGGCGGTGAGCTCGTCCTCGGAAAGGAGCTGTCGGGCCTTCTCCTCCGCCTGCTTCCGGATGAGCTCCCCCTCCCGCTTGGCGGAGGCGATGTAGTCCGCCCGGGCGGCCAGGAGCTTCTTGGCCTCCCCCAGCTCCACGGGGAACTGGGCCTTGATCTCATCCAGCAGGTCCAGGGCCTTGTCCCG
>DXDV01000206.1 GCA_019115345.1 Candidatus Intestinimonas stercorigallinarum
CGATAAGGCCGCCGTCAATGTCATCAATCGAAGCCAGCATGGCGGCGTTGTCGGATTTCAAACCGCCGCCGTAGACCACGTCCAGGCCGCCGGTGCGCTCCTTGACGAAGCGGGCAATTTTTTCAATGTACGGCTTGTCGGCTGGGGTCTTGCCGGGTCCGATGGACCAGATGGGCTCATAGGCGATGACCACCTTGGAGGTGTCCACCCCGTCCAGGCCGATCTTCAGCTGGTCGCCCAGCACCTGCTGCCACTGCTCCTGCTCCTCGCTCTTCTCGCCGATGCAGTAGAGGACGGTCAGGCCCTGCTCGATGGCCAGCTTGATCTCCTGGTTGAGCAGGCGGTTGACGGCGGCGGTGTCGGTGACGCCGGCCTCAGCCAGCACGCCCATCTTGTCGTTGCGCTCCTCGCAGTGGCCAATGATGGTGGAGGTGCACCCCATGGCCTTGACGATGGACGCGGGACGGTTGGTGGTGAAAGCGCCGAAATTGCCGCCCACAGCGGTGTTCATGCGGTAGACGCTCTGGGAGCCCACCTGTACCGGGCTGTTCTCGCACTGAGCGGCCACAGCTCCCAGGATGTGGGCCTCAGGGAAGTACTGGACGAACTCCACCTCGGTGGGATCGTAGTGCTTCAGACCTTCCTGGGTGTGCTCCACGATATACTTGCCCCAGTCAGCCACCGGGGCGATGCGATTGACGCCGCCAAACTCCACGGGCACGTCGAACCGCTTCAGATTCAGATACAGATGCTTCATTCCGGCCACCTCTTACTTCTTGTAGAAGTCGATCATGTCCTCCAGGGACTTCTGCTCCACCAGAGGAGCACGGCCGTAGGAGCCGAAGTTGACGATCAGGGAGCCAACAGCCTCCTTCACGCCGGCCTCCACGCGGCTCATCAGCAGGGCCACGTCGTCGTCGGGCACGTTGCCGGTGAGGACGGTGTCCATGATGGGGGGGAAGAACACGCGGGGATCGAAGGCGGACTTCTTCTCCTCCAGCAGGGTGTACACGCCGCCGATGGAGGGGCTCTTCTGCAGCTCAGGCTTCTGAGCAAACAGCTCCTTCATGTTGCGGGTAACGGCCAGACGGATGTCGGTGTCCACGTTGATCTTGCGGATGCCGCAGGGGATAGCGGCCATCAGCTCGTCCACGTTGATGCCGTAGGCGTTCTGGATGTCGCCGCCCAGGTCGTTGATCTCCTTGACGATGTACTGGGGCACGGTGGAAGAGCCGTGGGACACCAGGGCGCAGAAGATGCCCAGACGGTTGATGCACTCCTTGATGGCGATGGGGATCTCCTTGCGGAGCTTGGCGTCCTTGCCCTTGTTGGCGCCGTGCTGGGTGCCGTAGGAGATGGCCAGGGCGTCAACACCGGTCTTCTGGATGAACTCCACAGCGTCCAGGGGGTTGGTGTAGGTGGAGGTGGCGGCGAACACGTGGTCCTCCTGGCCGCCCAGCACACCCAGCTCGCCCTCAACGGACACGCCCCGGGCGTGGGCATACTTGACCACCTCGCGGGTCAGTTCGATGTTCTGCTCCAGGGGCAGGGAAGAGCCGTCGATCATGACGGAGGTGTAGCCGCCTTCAATGGCAGCCACGCAGGAATCAAAGTCCTTGCCGTGGTCCAGGTGGAGCACCACGGGGATGGGGGAGTTCTCGCCGTACTTCTTCACGGCGTTGGCGATGTTACGGGCGCCCTTCTTCTTGTCCTCCAGGGTGCCGTTGGCAAAGTCCACACGGCCGCCCATAAAGGCGTTGGCCAGGTCGGCGCCCTGCAGGATGGCAGGAGAACGGAAGGTCTCGTGCATCTCGATGACGGCCTTGGCCTGGGCCACGGCGTTGACGTTAAAGGCGCCCTGGGCGTAGTTGTACTTCTCAGCGGCTTCCATCAAAGGTCTCAGGGGTACCAGCGGCATAATAAGTTCCTCCTTAATTCTCTCCGGCGAAAACACACTCGCCGGCCACATAGGTTGCAGTTACATTCAGATCTTGATCCAGAACCACCAGATCGGCATCCTTACCGGGGGCGATGGAGCCCTTCCGGTGATCCATGCCGATGAGGCGGGCAGGATTGCAGGTCAACAGGGGGAGCACCTTTTCCACGCTCTCCCCGGTGAACTTCACAAGGTTTCTCAGGGCCTGACCGGTGGTCAGGGTGGAGCCGGCCCGGACGCCGTTGGACGCCAGCTTGGCGTCTCCGTCCTCCACCACCACGTCGTTGACGCCCAGCTTGTAGTGGCCGTCGGGCAGGCCGGCGGCCTGGATGGAGTCGGTCACAGCCACCACCTTGTCCCAGCCCTTACAGGCCAGGAGCATCCGGACAGAGCCGGGGTGGAGGTGGCGGCCATCACAGATGGCCTCGCAGCACACGGGGCGCTCCAGCACGGCGCCCATGATGCCGGGCCGATGTTGGTGGAACAGGCCCATGGCGTTGAAGGTGTGGGTGCAGCAGGCAGCTCCCGCGTCGATGGCGGCACAGGAGGTCTCGTAGTCGGCACCGGAGTGGCCGATGGCCACGGTGGTGTGACCGGCGATCTCCGCGATCATGTCCACCACGCCCTCCACCTCGGGAGAGACGGTGATATAGCGTACCGCGCCGTCGGCGGCCTGCTGGTATTTGCGGAAGAGCTCCGCATTTCCCTTCTGCAGCAGATGCTCGGGCATGGCGCCCTTGTACTCCACCGACAGGAAGGGGCCCTCCAGGTGGATACCCATGAGCTGGGCGCCGGTGATGGGGGCCTTCATAGCGGCCTTGGCCTGGTCGATGCACCACAGGGTCTGCTCCGGCGTATCGGTGAGGATGGAGCACAGCCAGCCGGTGGTGCCGTTTTTGGCGAAGAACCGGCCGATCTTGGCCAGGTCCTCGGCGGTGGCAGCGTTCACATCCACTCCGTCGCCGCCGTGGGTGTGCAGGTCCAGGAAACCGGGGACCAGCAGCTTGCCGCCCAGGTCCACCACGTCATCGGCCTTGCCGCCGAATCCGGCGACCCGGCCGTCCTGCACCAGCAGGTCCACGTCCTGGAACTGGCCGTCCACATAGACGCGGCCATTGGTAAAGAGCGTTCTCTTCATGGGATACCTCAGAAGGGCTGGCCGGCAGCCAGGGAGTTGGTGAAGATGATGGCGTCGGGATGGTTCTGCAGCAGGCTGGCGGGGAAGTGAGCGGTCACCTCGCCGTAGGCGGCCTGACGGACCACGGAGCGGTGCCACTCGCGGAACACGCCCAGACGGACCTTGCGGGCGCCCAGGATCTGCTTGATGCCGATGGTGACGGCACGGTGGGGCATGGCGTCGATGGCGCCGCAGCGGTCGCCGATGGCGTTAGCGGTGCGGGTCTCCGGGTTGAGGGTGAGGGCCCGGGTGCCCTGGGCGGCAAACTCCTCGGCGGTCATGTCTTCGCGGGACTCGTTGAAGGCCAGGTGGCCGTTGATGCCGATGCCGCCGAAGGCGATGTCCACGCCGCCCAGCTCCTCAATGAGCCGGTCCACGTAGCCGGGGTCGGCGGGGTTGGGGAACACCCGCTGCTCGGGGGGCATCAGCAGCTCGGGATCCACCTTGGTGTACACGGTGCGCTCCATGAAACCCCGGAAGGACAGAGGGCTCTCCTTGTCGATGTAGGTATCGTCATCGTTGAGATACTCGTCCATGTTGATGAACCAGCAGTTCTTCAGGCTGATGCGGTCCCGGTTCACCAGGCGGACAAAGATGGGGTACTGACCCACGGGGCCCACAGGGCAGATGAAGACGGTCTTCTCACCCTTCTCATTGTGGGCCTTGATGGTGTTGATCATCTCCATGGCAATCTCGTAAAAGACCTCGCCGGAGTCCCCCAGCT
>DXDV01000027.1 GCA_019115345.1 Candidatus Intestinimonas stercorigallinarum
TGACTTCGCGCACGCTCTTGAACTCGTACACATGGCCAAACAGCTTTGTTTTGAGAATCACGCTACTTCACCTCTCGTACTTTTTAAGAATTGAAGATCAGGGTCTTGATCACCACGGGCACCACGTGCCCGTCCGCGACGGGTTCGCCGATGTCCACGTAGTCTCCGCTGAGGGTCTTGATGCCGTCGATGCAGATGACGTCCTTTTTGTAGTCCAGCATCACGTTCACCGCGTTCCCCAGCACCTTGCCGATATCGGCTTCCACCACAAGGATCAAGGGATGGCTGCTCTCGATCACCTCCTTTGCAGCGTCGATGATGGCCGCCGCGAGGTCTTGGACCTCCGCAAAGCTGGTGCGCTTTTCCCCGCTGAAGGCAATGGCGAGCTGTTCCACCTTGCCCTCGGGCTGATACAGCGGCATCTGCCTGGTGATGGAGGCACGAAACGTCTCCAGCGACGCCTCGTCCTCCTCGGACACCTTGAGAATGGGGACGTTCTTGAGCGGCAGCTTGCCCTCCTCATAGTGGATGGTGCTTCCGCTCACCTCGGTGGTATGGGTCCCCGCGCCCACCACCGTGGCCCGTATGGTCTCGGCGGCCCGGAAAAGCTGCACGGCCTGGAAGTCCGGATTGGCCCGGATGGCCTGGCCCAGCAGCACGCCGATGTCGCCGTAACGGAAAAGGTCGCCCTCCATCTGCTGGTAGACGCAGTCGGCAACGCCGCCGGAGAAGGTGATCGCGCGGATCGCCGGCTCGGCGGGGAGGGGTTTGCCGTCGTTGGTGTAGAGCCCCATGTGGTCCCCGTCCACCGGCTTGAGGTGGAGGGACTGGGCCAGCTGGTCGGCCATCAGGGCGCAGACGGCGCGGAGCTTCCGCTCCTCCGCCGGCTCTCCCACCTGAAGGTCGATGCCGTGGGCCTTGGCAAGGGCCTGTATCTTGGGAAAGAGATAGATGATCCTGCCCCGGTCTACCTTGATGAGGCGGCCGCCGATGTCCAGGCAGCACACCCCCCGGAGGGTCCCCTTCTCATAGACCGCGATGTTGGTGGTGCCGCCGCCCACATCCAGGTTGGCCACCGCCATGCGGTGCTCCTCGGAGAGCTTGTCGGCCCCCGCCCCACGGGCGGAGAGGACCGACTCCAGATCGGGTCCGGCGGTGGCCACCACGAAGTCGCCCGCCAGATCGGAGAGAGCCTCCAGCACCTCGTTGGCGTTCTCCTTCCGGGCGGTCTCGCCGGTGATGATGACCGCCCCCGTCCGCACCTCCTCCGGCTTCACGCCGGCCGAGTGGTACTCGTCCCGGACGATCTTCTTCACCGCCTCGGCGTCGATCTCGGTGTTGGACTTGAGAGGGGTGAAGTAGATGAGGCTGCGGTAGACGACCTCCTTATCCACGATCTGGATGCGCGGCACGGTGTAGCTGCTGGCCCGGTTTTCGATGGTCAGCCTGCTGAAAATGAGCTGTGTCGTGGAGGTGCCGATGTCGATGCCCACGCTGAGGATCACTTCATGCAAGGCGTTCACCCGCTTTCTCTTCTTGATCGCTGTCTGAAAAAAGACAGCCCGAAGCCGCGGAAGGGCCTCTCCCTCCGCGCTGCCGGGCTGCGCCGCTCCGTCTCTCCGTCCGGCGCTACGTCACGCCGGCCGCGTCCACGATCTGATTTTTAAATTCGAAGGTCACATGGGTCCCGTCCGGTCCCGAATCCACGCTCAGGCTCCCCCGGAGCTTATCCTTCACCATGGTCTGGACGATGGACAGGCCCAGCCGGTCGGTGCGGACGTTCTCCACATCGTAGCCGCTGCCGTCGTCGATGACCTCGATGCGGGAATACAGCTCCCCGCGGGTCACCACGATGCGGACCAGTCCCGTCTCCCGGTCCTGGAAGGCGTACTGAAGGGAGTTTTGCAGCAGCTCGTTGATGATGAGGGCCACCGAGGTGGCGATATCGGAATCCACCTCGAAGTCGTCCCCCTCCAGGGTGATGTTCACGTCGAAGTGGGGGCGGGCGAAGTAGCGGACGGTGTTGTTTTTGATGTTGAGGATGACCTCTCCGATCTTTACCTGGTCCACGCCGCTCTGTGCCAGGAGCTCATGGGTGGTGGCGATGGAGAGGATGCGGTTCATGCTCTCCCCCAGCACCTTCCGGGTCTCCTCGTTGTCGGAGCGCCGGACCTGGAGCCGCAGGAGGCTGGCGATGGTCTGGAGGTTGTTCTTGACCCGGTGGTGCATCTCCTTGATGGCCACCGACTTGAGGATGAGGGCCTTTTCCTGCTCCTTCTTCCAGGTGTTGTCCTGGATGACCACGGCGAAGGCCATGTCCTCGCTCTCCAGCTGGATGCGCTTGATGGAGAGGCTGTGCCGCCCTACGGTGGTCTCGATCACCGAGTAGCCCGACTGGTCGGGATCGTCCACCCGCTCCACCAGGCGCACGTTTTCGTAGAGCTGACCCAAGGGGTCTTCTATGTACCCGAGCTGGCGGTAGAGGTCCTTGGCCAGGGAGTTGCGGAAGGCCACCAGTCCCGTCCGGTCCACCATGAGGAGGGCCTCGTCGATGCACTCGGTGAGCCAGTTGTTGCTGCCCACCATGTGGCTCAGGGCGTTGGCGATCTGCTCGTAGCTCTGCTCGGAGAAGTGGAGCCGCTCGCTGACCTGGCGCTGCTCATCCACCCGCTGCTCCCGGATGAGCACCCCGATGACCCGGTCGCCGGCGGCGTTCTTGATGGGCTCCACCGACTGGATGGTGCGGCCGTTCTCCTGGGTCACCGCCTTCATCTGCTTGGTGGCCACCCCCAGCCGGAAGGTCCGGGCCACGGCGGGCTCGTTCTCCTTCCGGGCCAGCAGGCCCACCACCGTCTTTTTATAGGAGGACGGCACGTAGGAGGGCTTGGCCTCGGCCACCACGATGGCGTCCCCATCCCAGGAGGGACAGTCGATGAAGATATCGGCGTCCTCCAGGTTGGCCAGGGGCTGGAGCACGGCGCTCATGCCCTGGATGGTGGCGATCTCCTCCTCCGTGAGGTCCGTGTACTTTTGGCATAGCTCCCGGATGACGTCCATGCTCACTGCCCTCCGGACTTCATCAGGATGATCTCAGCCACCCGGCGCATGGACAGGTTCTTGGTCTGGCTGAGCTTGCGGATGTAGTCGTAGGCGTCCTGCTCGCTCATGCCCTCCTGGGCCATGACCTGGCCCTTGGCCTTTTCGATGATGCTGCGGTTCTCCAGCCGCTCGGAGACCTTCTGCATGTCCTTGCGCAGCCGCTTCATGTCCTTGCTGCGGGCCACCGCCAGCTCGATGCTGGGGACCAGGGACTTCTCGTCGATGGGCTTGACCAGGTAGCCGGCCACCCCGATGTCCTTGGCCTGCTCCACGAACTCCCGCTCGCTGTACGCCGTGAGCATCATCACCGTGTCGGCCAGATTCTCCTCATAGATGATCTTGGCGGCGGAGAGCCCGTCCAGCAGCGGCATCTTGATGTCCATGAGCACCAGGTCGGGCCGGCACTGCTTGCAGACCTCCACGGCGTCGAAGCCGTCGGCGGCCTCGCCCACCACCTGGTAGCCCTCCTCCGCCAGCAGCTCCTTTAAATCCATTCGGGTAATGGGCTCATCGTCGGCGATGACCACCCGGATCCCGTCCTTGCACATGCTTCTCTCTTCCTCCTTGCTCCGCCGGCGTCCGTCCGCCCGGCTACAAGTAGCCCAGGAAACGCAGCAATTCCTCGACTCCCTCGCCGCTGACGCTGCTGGTCACGAACAGCTTTTCCGCTCCCGCCATGCGCAGATATCTCTTCGCATGCTCGACCTGCTCCGGCGCGGCAATGTCGCTCTTGGTGACCACGCCCAGTGTAGGCTTGGCAAACTGGGTGTTGTAGGCCGGCGGGAACATGGTGCCCTCCTCGGTGGCGTCCTGGACCAGGAGCACCACGTCGGCGTCGGTGGCGGTCACCATCAGGGCTCCCCGGAAGTACCGCCGCTCCAGATATTCCCCCGGCGTGTCGATCATGGTCTGGTTGATGACCTGGACCGTCTGGGTCTTATGATAAATGAGGTCCTCCTGATTGATGCGCTGGCACAGGGTGGTCTTCCCCGCCGCCGAGCGCCCGATGAGGATGATCCGCTTTTTTCTCTCCGCCATGCCGCTTCTCAGGTCTTGGTCATGGGCGCCGGACTGAAGCCCATCATGTCGCACAGCACCCGCATCACGCCCCGGAGCGCCGCCTCCACGGCGGCCACGTCGCCGGTGATGACCAGGGAGCCGTTGAAGCGGTCCACGAAGCCGACCTCCACCGCTCCCGACTTGGTGGCCACATCGGCGGCGATCATGGCGCCTTCGCTGGGGGTGATGGTCATAATGCCGATGGCCCCCCGGGCGTCCAAAAGCCCCAGCTTGCTGTAAAGCGTCTCGTCCGGGCTGGCGATCACGTGGCAGAGGGTCACCTGCTTACCGGGGACAAATTCCTGTATGATGCGTTTTTTCTCGTCCAATTCGATCACAGCCCTCACCCTCCTTCCCAAAAGGCGGCGCCCTTTGACAGAAAAAGCTCCCGAAGGATCAATCTGTTCCAGCATCAATCCCTGGGAGCTCCGTCGCTCGGCTAAAATCCGCGGCTCATGGACACACGCTGCTTCCGGCACTAACGGCGTGCCTTCCGCCACATTTACACAAAAGCGTCCAAATTTACGCCGGCGCTTTTTGTTTATTTTATCAGCCAAACCCCGCGTTGTCAATGTTTTTCTGCAAACATAGGACCTTGCGGGAACATCCGTGCTCAGGGGATCTTGCCGATATAGGCTTTCCGGAACACCTGGAGAATATCCTCCTTGGAGCAGGGGCGGGGGTTGGTGGCGGTGCAGCGGTCGGCCAGGGCGGCCTCCGCCATGGCCTCCACCTCGGCCTCGAACGCCTCCCTGCCCACTCCGGCAGCCTGGATGCTGGAGGGGATGTGGAGCTGCTCCACATACTTCCGGGCGGTGCGGATGAGGTTGAGGGCGCTCTGGCGGACGCTGGAGCTCTCCAGCCCCAGGAGACGGGCGATCTTGGCGTACCGCTTGGCCACGGGGGTGAGGCTCTCGGAGCAGCCGGCGTTGAAGCTCATCACATAGGGCAGGAGGATGCCGTTGGCCCGGCCGTGGGGAATGTGGAACCGGGCGCCCAGGGCGTGGGCCATGCCGTGGTTGAGGCCCAGGCCGGAGTTGGAGAAGGCCATGCCGGCTAGGCACGAGGCGTTGTGCATGCCCTGCCGAGCCTCCATGTTCTCCGGCTCCCGGTAGGCGGTGAGCAGGTGCTTGCGCACCAGCTTGATGGACTTCTCCGCCGCGGCGTCGGAGAAGTCGTTGGCGGCGGTGGACACCAGGGCCTCCACCGCGTGGGTAAAGACGTCGATGCCGGTGTCGGCGGTGACGGAGGGCGGGACGCTGGCGGTGAGCACGGCGTCCAGGATGGCCGCGTCGGGGAGGAGGCTGTCCTCCACCAGGGGATACTTGACCTCCTTCTCCGGGTCGGTGATGACGGCGAAGCGGCTCACCTCGGAGCCGGTGCCGCTGGTGGTGGGCACGGCAATGAAGCGGCAGTCCCGCATGTCGCAGGCCCGGGCGGCAAAAAAGACGATGGCCTTGGCCGCGTCGATGGGGGAGCCGCCGCCGAAGGCGATGACGGCGTCGGGCTTGAACTCCAGGATGGTGTCCACGCCCTTGGTGACGGTGGCGATGTCGGGGTCGGCCTTCACCTGGTCGAAGATCCGGTATTCCGCCCCCGCCCGATCCAATACATCGGTGATGTAGCGAATCTTTCCGCTGGAGGCCATAAAGCCGTCGGTGACGATAAAGACCCGCCGCAGGCCCGGCGCGATGGTCTCCAGGCCGCCGCCCATCAGGATTTTGGTCCGCACGCTGAAGGCGTTCATAACACTGCTCCGCTCCCTTCCTGGCCGCCGGCTCCGGCGGCCCGCTGTCCAAAAGCATAAAAGCGCCCTGAACGCAGAATGAATTCTCCGTTCAAGACGCTGCCTCGCATCCACCGATTTATCAGCCCTCCACTGCCCCGCGGACGGCTGTCAATTACGATGGAATTGTACGATATCAAAGCCGTTTTGTCAAGTTTTTTCTCCCACGCCGGCCCTTCTTTGTGCGATATGCGAAAAACGGTTTGACAAGCGGCGGAAAGCCTGCGATAATAGGGCTGTCAAAGCAGGTGCGCGGAGGCCGTCCAGCCGGTCTCCAACCATATCGATGGATAGACCCGCCGCCGGAGACGGCTGGGGGTCTGGTTTTGTTTCGCGCGCGCG
This sequence comes from Candidatus Intestinimonas stercorigallinarum, assembly GCA_019115345.1. Lineage (GTDB taxonomy): Bacteria > Bacillota > Clostridia > Oscillospirales > Oscillospiraceae > Intestinimonas > Intestinimonas stercorigallinarum. The sequence continues at coordinate 6,287 of DXDV01000027.1, forward strand.
GCCGCCGCGGGCTCTCCCGGCTCCGGCCCCGCATCCCTTCCCCTTTCACCAGCAAAGGAGTGTATCCATGGAAATCAGGTTCGTTCTTCCCTCCGAACGGGACCAGCTCGCCCGCAACGTGGTGAGCGCCTTCCCGTCCAAGACCCCGGCGTCTTTGCTTCGGAACATGGAAAGCGAGCTGTACCAGCCGGACGAGGGACGTTACCTCGGCTGTTTTGACGACGATGGGACCCTGGTGGGTTCCATCCTGATGATGGATTTCACCCTCAACGTCAGAGGCGTGATGATGCCCATGGGGGCGGCGGCCTACGTGTCCACCAACTTCCTCCGGAAGAAGGAGCACACGGCCATGACCATGCTCCGCGTCCTCATGGGGTACTACCAGAAGCTCGGTACGGCCATCGGCTGTCTGCACCCCTTCATGCCCTCCTTCTACCGGAAGATGGGCTATGGGACCTGCAACGAGAGCATCCTCTACCAGCCAAAGCCCGGCATGATCCGTTCCTTCGGGGACAAGTCCGGCCTCTCCTACGCCGGTCCCGGCGACCGGGAGGAGATCCTGGCATTCTACCGCGCCTGGGCCGCAAAGACCAACGGCGCCACCGTCCACCACTACATGGACCCCCACCGCATCTTCGACATGCCCTACGTGGTAGTCTGCCGCCGGGAGGGCCGTCTCACCGGCTACCTCACCTTCGAGTTCGTGGAGGTGGACCACTACACCGACATGTACCACGATCTGCTGGTCCGGGAGATGATCTGGGAGGACGTGGACACCCTCAAGCAGTTCATGACCTTCTTCGCCTCCCAGGTGGACCAGATCGAGCGGGTGCGGATCTTCTCCCCCGACGAGTACCTCCACGTCATGTTCAAAAATCCCGACACCGGGGAAAACCGGGCCCACGACGGCTGCATCCACGAGATCGGCCGCAAGACCATGGGCTACATGGTCCGCATCTTCGACGTAAAGCAGTACTTCGCCGTTCAGACCCACTGCGAGTCGCCGGTCTCCCGGCCCTTCACCCTGGCCCTTCAGGTCCGGGACACCTTCCTCAGCCACAACGACGGCGCCTTCCTGCTGCGGGTGGAGGGAGACAGGGTGGCCCTGACGGAGAAGGGGACCCCTGACGTCACCCTCTCCACCCCCATCGCCGACCTCTCCTCTCTGGTGATGGGCGCCATCCCCCTGAGGGAATTTTTGGCCTATGACCGCATGCAGCTCAGCGACCCCAGCTACGCCGATGACATCCAGAAGGCCATCGGTTGGAGCGTCAAGCCAAAGAACTATACTTATTTTTAAAGAGGTGCCCCATGAACGTGCGGATCACCAAGGCGGACGAGAGCCGCCTGAGCGCCTGCCACGAGGTCTTTCTGGACAGCGTCCTCTACCAGCGCTACTTCACCGAGGAGGGGCGGCTGGACAAGCAGCTCACCACCGCCATCGCCCGCGGGGAGCTGTGGATCGCCCTCACCGCCCAGGACGAGGTGGTGGGGTGCATGTGGGTGGAGCTCACCGGCTTTTTCGGCGCCTTCCCCTACCTGGCCCTGCTGGGGGTGAAGAAGTCCTTCCGGGGCATGGGCATCGGCCATGTGCTGCTGGAGACCTTCATCGGCGTGTCCCGGTCCCTGGGCTACAAGAAGTGCTCCCTGCTGGTGAGCCACTTCAACCCCCGGGCCAAGAACCTCTACCAGTCCCTGGGCTTCAAAAAGGTGGGCTATGTGCCCGACTGCATCCTCCCCGGCATCCATGAGAACA
>DXDV01000207.1 GCA_019115345.1 Candidatus Intestinimonas stercorigallinarum
CATGCTTTTTCTCTGGATGGTGCAAAAAGCGTACATGCTGGCCAGAAAGGGGACATAATACGTAACCACGCGGTAGAGCACCAGGGCAAGCGCCGCCTGCGCGGACCCCACACAGGGAGAAAAGAGCAGCAAAAAGGCAAATTCCGTCGGGCCCAACCCTGCCACGTTGGGCAGGGCGCTGGTGATGAGGAGCATGAGGGCGGAGAGCATCTGCGTTTGGGCAAAGGAGGGGGCGGTCATCCCCAGGAGCGTCATACAGACCCAGGGCGTGGAGAAGAGGATAAACAGCTTCACCCCGTTCAGCAGGAGCACCTTCGCGCAGCAGGGGCCATTTTGAAACAGCTCCCTGGATGCCTCCCGGAGAAAAAAGATCTGCTCCTGGAGCTTGGCCTTCCGCTGGGGCCATTTTCCCGACTCCGGCAGACGCCGGATGAGCCAGAGGGCGCCCCGCTGAAGGCCGGGCCACATGCATACCAGCACCAGCGACGCGATGATGAGGGCGCAGATGCCGTAGGCCGGAAGGAGATAGACCGTGACGGACCGGGCGGTCTCCATCAGCCACGGCCACTGGGCGCACAGCATCACGGTGGCGTAGAGCAGAATGGAGCCCTTGTGAAAGATGTATTCCAACGTCATCTGCCCCATCGCCGCCCCGGCGGGCAGGCCATTTTGATGGAGGAAATACATTTGCAGGGGCAGAGAGGCCGTGCCGAAGGAGGCCACGTCTCCAAACACCTTTAGGTGGACCGTTTTCCAGGCGCTGAAGAGGGGGAAGTCCGGGATGCGGGTCCGCACGATGGTCCGGCAGATGAAGGACTCCGCCAGCTGATAGGCCCCGCTCATCAGCAGCAGACAGAGCACGCCGGTCCACGTGAGTCCCCGGAGGGCGGAGAGGATCTCCTCTCCCTGGTCCCGGAGCAGCAGGACAAAGGCGGCGGACAGGGCAAGCAGCACCAGCACGCCGGTCAGTAGCATCTTTTTCCGCTTTTGATCCATACGCCCCTCCTCATGGAGCACAGCCAAACTATGTTTTAAAAGAGGCCGCCCGCATCCTGTGCGGGCGGCCTCTTTTACCGTTCCTTCCCCCAGAAGATCAAGGCCAGCATCCCGGGGCCGGTGTGGGCGCCGATGATGGGACCGATGGGAGCCAGGAGGGGCTCCGCGTCCGGGAAGGTCTCTTTTACCATGGCCGCCAGCTCGGCGGCCCGGTCGGGGCAGTCCCCGTGGCCCACCACCACCAGCCTGCTCTCCTCCGGCGTCCAGCCCCTCTTCATCCGGGAGAGCTGGGCGGCGATCGCCTGCTTCCGGCCCCGGGGCTTCTCGGCCACCTCAAGGGTCCCGGCCGCGGAGACGTGGAGCATGGGCTTGATGTTGAGGAGCGTGCCCATGGCGGCCGCCGCGCCGGAGACCCGGCCGCCGTGCCGGAGGTGCTCAAAGGTGTCCACCGTGAACCAGTGGCACACCTGGAGCTTGCGCTCCTCCACCCAGGCGGCCAGCTCCTCCAGGGAGAGGCCCTCCTTCTGCTTCCGGGCGGCCTCCCGCACCAGGAAGCCCTCTCCCACCGAGGCGCACAGGGTGTCCACGCAGAGGACCCGCCGGCCCGGATACTGGCCCTCCAGCTCCCGGGCACACAGACGGGCGATCTGGAGGGTGCCGGACATACCGGAGGAAAAGCCCAGGTAGAGCACGTCCTCCCCCTGGCGCAGGGCCTCCCCGAAGCAGCGGAGGTAGACGGCGGGGTTGATCTGGGAGGTGGAGGCGAACTGTCCTGCCCGCTGGGCGGCGTAAAAGGCATCCACGGTGATGTTCCCGCCCGGCCCGTAGGTGTAGGGGCGCTCCCCCAGGGTGAGGTCCATGGGAACGACGGAGAACTCGGGCAGCCCCGCCGACAGCTCCGGGGAGAGATCGGCGGTGGCGTCGGTAAAGATGCGGTAGCTCATGGCTTCTCTCCGGCGCGGCCCGCGCCGCAGCCGCAGCTCCAGAGCTCCTCCGCCGTGGGCTTCCAGTTCTCGGCGTAGGGGACGGTGCGGTCGCAGAGGACGTCCACCTCCTCCGGAGACTCATAGTCGGTGGACTTGGCCCCGGTCTCCTTCACCATGGCGCGCAGCTTCTCCGGGTTTTCCAGCATGGGGCAGGGGCGGAGCATATTGTCGTTGAAGGGCTGATTGTCGTGGTAGGCCATGAACAGAGGGGACTTCAGGGCCTCCAGCAGGGTGCAGTCCCGGATGTTCACGTTGGAGTAGTGGATGAACACGCAGGGCTCCACGTCGCCCCGGGCGTTGATGTGCATGTACCGGCGGCCGCCGGCGATGCAGCCGCCCACATATTCGGCGTCGTTCTGGAAGTCCATGGAGAAAATGGGCTTGGTGGAGCGGAAGGCCCGGATGCGCCTGTACATCTCGGTGCGCTGCTCCGGGGTGGGCAGCAGGGCGGGCACCGCCCCATGGCCCACGGGCATGTAGTGGAAGAACCAGACGAAGAGGGCGCCGGCGTCGATGATCTGGTCGAAATAGGCCTCGCTGCTCACGTCCTGCCAGTTGGCGCTGGTGTAGCAGGTGGAGATGCCGAAGGGCAGGCCGTGGGACTTGAGGAGGGCCATGGCCCTGTGGACCTTCTCGTAGCAGCCCTGGCCCCGGCGGCCGTCGTTGGCGTCCTCGAAGCCCTCCAGAGAGATGGCGGGGACGAAGTTCTTCACCCGCAGCATCTCCTGACAGAAGGCCTCGTCGATGAGGGTGCCGTTGGTGAAGGAGAGGAACTCGCAGTCGGAGTGCTTCTCGCACAGGGCGATCACGTCCTGCTTGCGCACCAGGGGTTCGCCGCCGGTGAAGATGTACATGTAGGTGCCCAGAGCCTTGCCCTGGGTGATGATGGAGTCCAGCTCGTCAAAGGTCAGATTCAGCTTGTTGCCGTACTCCGCCGCCCAGCAGCCGGTGCAGTGGAGGTTGCAGGCGGAGGTGGGGTCCAGCAGGATGGCCCAGGGCACGTTGCAGCCCTCCCGCTGGGCGGTCTCATCCTGGGTGGCGCTGCCCAGCAGGCTGGCGTTGAGGATGAAGTTCTGGAAGAACGCCTTGCGCACGCCGGGGTCCAGTTCATAGACCTTCATGATGAGCTGATACCAGTTGCTCTTCTCGTCGATCGCCTTGTGGAAGGCGGAGCGCTGGCCCTTGTACCAGTCGCCGGGCACCAGCTTGTCTACCAGTCCCATCAGCTTGGGGATGTTGGTCTCCGGATCTTTCTCCAAATATTCCAGCGCCTGATTGATGACCACGCTCAGCGCGGCATTTTTGGCTTTGTCCGTGATACTCACAATGGTTACTCCCTTTCGTTTGACAAGTTCAGCACAAAGCGGGCGGGGAAATACGCCTGTCTGCCTGCCTTGGATGGTTTCATTCTAAGAAAAAAGCCGAATCTTGTCATGGGACAGAAGCCGACGTCTGTTGCATTTTTTCACACTTTTCAAAATCTGTTGCCAAATGGGACGGGTCCTAAAATGTGTCCATCTCCGGCGGCGGCGACATTCTGTATAATGATGTCTGCATGCCTTATGGTCCGGCGGACCCCGAAAGACTGGCCGGACAAAAGGAACAGGAGTGAATGGTTTATGGCAAATATGCACTGGGGGCGGACCATGGTGGAGATGATCGTCCGCCGAAGCCTTCATGAGATCCAGCAGGACCCCAAGCGGGCCATCCGCAAGCTGGTGGATCTGGGAATGGAGACTTCCGGCGGCGATCTGCAAAAAAGCTTCATGGGAACGGCGCAAAGGATGCTGATGAATGAGGACAGCCCCTACTACGACTTGGCTCTGGATCTGGTCCAAAGGGTAGATCATGAACGCATCCTGAAATTTGGAGTCAATCTGGGGTGGAACAGTCTGACGGAAGGGGCCGCCCGCATCCGGGAGCTGGAGGCAGCGAGGGGCCACAATATTCCCTGGTCGATGACCTTCCACATATCGGAGGGGCCGGACGCGCTGACGGAAGAGGAGTATCGCCGTCTGGTTTCAGAGGGGATGGAGCTTGGGATCTATTCCTATTTTCTCATGCCGGAGGACGACGCCTCTGTATATAAGGCAGTGGATCTGGCCGGGGCCTGCCGTGACTGCGCGTTCTTCCTTCTGGTCCCCGGCGGCTGCGATTGGGAGAGCGGCGTTTCCAGCCTCCTATCCCCTGCGAACCTGATGCTTGGGGTAGACTTCGGCGGGTCCGATTGGGAAATGCGGGTCAAACAGCTTCAGCAGCAAAAGGGCCTCTACTTCCTGTACCGCCGGTATTCCACGGAAGAGGATGTGGAAGGCATTGTCTCGGGGGCATGGATGCAGCAGGCAGGGTCGTACGCGGGCCTTGGGGTGGTGCTTATCAACACGGCCGATCCTGTGTCCGGCGATCCCGGGCGTCCGGTATATCAGTACGCGTTGGATGCCAGGATGGGCCAGCGGTATCCGGCCCTGGTGCTTGATTTCTACCCAGACGATCTCTATCTCGACGTTCAGATCTCACATGATCCATGCTTTGTGGGCGTTTTGCCTGACGGCACGTTGACAGAGTACCGGCACGACTGTGAAATGCCCACCCGGCTCTCCGTCCGCTCCGCCCCCTTGGGGGACCTGCTTCCATACTGGCGCAAGGAAAGCGTGGGGCTCTAAAGAGCCAGTATGTTCCAACAAGAAGGGTCCGTTGCAGAATTGAAAAATTCAGCAACGGACCCTTCTTATTGGGTCTCCCGCACCACCGAGACGGACTGGAAGCCCAGCTCGGCCATGAGGGCGGCGGCCTCAGCCGTGATACGCTCCCCGCTGACGGCGATGGGGATGGCGGGAGGACAGGACACCGCCGCTCCGGCGCAGATACGTCCGGCGGCCTCCTCCACCGGCGCCTCCTCCCAGGGAGAGAGCATGGCCGCCCTGGGGGAGAGGACCCGTTCACCGGGCGCGGGGAGGGCGGCGGGGGTCCGGCGGAGGCCGGACCGGAAGGAGGCGAAGGCGGCCTCCACCCGCCGGAAGTCACGCTCCGCCGCGTCGGCAGAGAACATGAGCACCACCTCATCCGGGTCGGCGTACTCCGGCTCCACGCCGCAGCGCCGCAGGTCCCCGGCCAGCCCGTGTCCGGAGCGGCTCGCCGCCCAGCCGTCTACCACCAGCTTCAATGGCTCGCCGGGGCGCACCGGGACCCCTTGGTCCATGAGCTTGGCTTTCAGCTCGTCCAGCCGCCGGACCACCTGCTCCAGCTGGGCCCCGTAGCCCTCGGCCAGCCGCCGGTTGCAGGCGTCCAGGGACTGGAGGATGAGGTAGGAGGGGCTGGAGGAGCCGAAGAGGGCCATGGCCTGCCTGGCCTCCCGCTCATAGGGGGCCGGGGCGGTGGAGGAGACGTGGAGGTAGGCCCCGCCGGTGAGCACCGGCAGAGTCTTGTGGGCGGAGTCGCAGCACAGGTCGGCCCCCAGGTCCATGGGGTGACGGGAGGGGGAGAGGAACCGGAGGTAGGCGCCGTGGGCGTTGTCCACCAGCAGCGGGACGCCGTGCCGGTGGCAGACCTCCGCCAGAGCGGCGATGTCCAGCATGCCCCCCAGGTAGTCGGGGGAGGTGAGGTACACCGCCAGGGGAGGGGCGGGCTGCTCCGACAGCGCCCGGTCCAGACCGGCAGGGGAGAGGGGGCAGGCGCACAGAGGGCTCTCCTCCTCGGGGAGGAGCCACCGGGGCTCCAGGTCCAGCAGGGCGCAGCCGTGGAGGAAGGCCTTGTGGGCGTTCCGTCCGGCCAGCACCACCGGCGCCGCCTCCGGACGGCGGTGGAGAAGGGCCAGGTGGAGCATGGCCTTCACGCACTGGGAGGAGCCGCCGGCGCTGTAAAAGGTGTGGCGGGTGCCGAAGAGGGCGGAGGCGTTGTTCTCGCTCTCCAGGATGACGCCCTCCGGGTGGGAGAGGTCGTCGGCCCCCGTCACCTCGGTGATGTCCCACGCCTCACAGCCCAGAGGACCCCGCCCCTTGTGGCCGGGCATGTGGAGCCGGGCGGCTCCGGCGGCGGCGTAGGCCCGCACGAAGTCACAGATGGGGGTATTCATGCCTGAGCGTCCTGGCTCTGGGCCACCTGGAGCATGATGGCGCACTCCATCCGCTTCTTGAAGAGCTCGCAGCCGTAGGGGTAGATGCCCCGGATGCTGCCGGAGGCGTGGTAGCTGTTGGCGGCGCAGCCGCCGGAGCAGTAGAGCCGGGCCCAGCAGTCGGCGCACTCGGGCCGGGCGTAGGCGTTGCAGCTGCGGAACTCATCCTGGATGGCGGTGTTGGTCACCCCGTCCCAGATGTTGCCCAGGGAGTACTTGGGGTCGCCCACGAACTGGTGGCAGGGGAAGAGCTCTCCCCAGGGGGTGACGGCCATGTACTCGGTGCCGCTTCCGCAGCCGGAGATGCGCTTGTAGATGCAGGGGCCGTGCTTGAGGTCCAGAATGTAGTGGTAGAAGGTGAAGGGGCGGCCCTCCCGCTGACGGCGGAGCATCTCCCGGGCCAGGGTCTCATACTGCTGGAAGAGGATGGGCAGGTCCTCCTGGGTGAGGGCGCAGGGGTCCTCGGGGGAGCACACCACCGGCTCCATGCTCAGCTCGGTGAAGCCCAGGTCGGCCATGTGGAGGATGTCATTGACGAAATCGGTGTTGTGGTGGGTGAAGGTGCCCCGGATGTAATAGCTCTTGTCGCCCCGCCGCTCCACGAAGTGCTGGAACTTGGGCACGATGGCGTCGTAGCTTCCGTTGCCGGCGTAGTCCTTCCGGAAACGGTCGTGGACCTCCTTCCGGCCGTCAAGGGAGAGGACCACGTTGTGCATCTCCCGGTTGCAGAAGTCGATGACCTCATCGTCCAGCAGCACGCCGTTGGTGGTGAGGGTGAACCGGAAATTCTTGTTGTGGATGGATTCCAGGCTCCGGGCGTAGGCCACCAGGTCCTTCACCACCTGCCAGTTCATCAGGGGCTCGCCGCCGAAGAAGTCCACCTCCAGGTTCCGGCGTGCGCCGGAGTGGGCCACCAGGAAGTCCAGGGCCTGTTTGCCCACCTCGAAGGACATGAGGGCCCGCTCCCCCTGGTATTTGCCCTGGCTGGCGAAGCAGTAGGAGCAGCTCAGGTTGCAGGTGTGGGCCACGTGGAGGCACAGGGCCTTGATGACGTTGGAGTGGTTCTTGTAGTCGGCGGCCATGGGGGCGTAGGTATCGGGGGTGAAGAGCTTGCGGTCCTTCTCCAGCGCCGCCACATCGCCGATGCAGGCCCGGACCTCCTCCTCGGTGACGTCGGGGCGGTCGGGGTAGTCGGCCAGGATGCGGCGGCAGATCTCGTCGGGGGTGTGGTCGGGATAGAGAGCGATGATGTCATAGGCCACCTCGTCCACCAGATGGACCGAGCCGCTGCAGGTGTCCAGGACGATGTTGTAGCCGTCCAGCTTGTATTGATGTACCATAAAAATTGATCCCTCCGCAGGAAGATTGTCGTCTGGATATGGAGACGGGGGTGTGCCCACGGCAAAAAAAGTGCCGCCTCACTGCAAGGCGGCACTCAAGTCATGACGGCTGCTTACTGCTCGTTGTTCTCGCAGGGCTGATTGGCCACGCCGCAGCTGGTCTTGCAGGCGGACTGGCAAGAGGTCTGGCACTCGCCGCAGCCGCCGGTGGTCACGCTGGCGCAGAGGTCACGGGTCTCGATGGTCTTGATCCTATCCATGGTCGAAGTCTCCAATCGTTTCAGTCTGTTCTGTGCGTGGCACAGATATTCCTCTATACAGATTAAAACAAGAAGGGGAAAATGTCAAGAGGAAAACGCCCTTACTCGGTAAAGGCAAAGGCCCGCAGTGCGGCGTGATCGGTGACATAGAGGGTGCGGTAGCCGGTTTTGAGCCAGCCCCGGCGGGTGAACTCCCCCAGCACCCGGCTCACCGTCACCCGGCTCACCCCCACGGCGGCGCCGATCTCCTCGTGGGTGCAGCGCAGGCCGCCGCCGGGCTCGGCGGGGAGAGAGAGGAGGTACCGGGCCACCCGCTGGTCCGCCGGGCGGAAGGACATGCCGTCCACGTGGTCGGAGAGGAGCCGCACCGTCCGGGCCAGGTACTGGAGCAGCGGGAGGGCCAGTTCTGGATGGGCCCGGAGCACCCGCTCCAGGCGCTCCCGGTCGATGGACACCGCCCGGCACTCGGTCACCGCCACGGCGGAGGAGACCCGGGGACAGCCGTCGAAGAAGGCGGCCTCGCCCATCAGGTCGCCGGAGCGGTGGGTGGTGAGCACCCGCTCATCCCCCGTCTCCGAGCTGATGTAGCTCCGGGCGCTGCCGGAGAGCAGATAGAAGAAGGTGTCGGCCTCGGTGCCCTGGAGATAAATGAGCTGCCCTGGGGCGTAGGTCCTGGGGGATTGGTCCTGGGCCAGGGGCGCCCAGGGGGGCTCTGTCCGCCGTTCTGCCATATCGCCACGTCCTTTCCGCCCCTGCGGGCGGTCGATTGTTGGATATCATTGTATCATGGTTTACATTCTTTCCGCAAGGGCTCTGCCATAATAAGAACGATCAAACAAACAGGAGGGACCAAGTATGGGCATGACCATGACCCAGAAGATCCTGGCAAAGCACGCCGGGCTCACGTCCGTGGAGGCCGGACAGCTCATCGAGGCCAAGCTGGATCTGGTGCTGGGCAACGACATCACCGCTCCGGTGGCCATTACGGAATTCGACAAGGCGGGGCTCACGCAGGTCTTTGACAAGGACAAGATCGCCATTGTCCTGGACCACTCCGTCCCCTGCAAGGACATCAAGTCCGCCCAGCTCTGCGCCCAGGCCCGGGACTTCGCAAAGCGGTTCGACATCACCCATTTCTATGATGTGGGCCAGATGGGCGTGGAGCACGCCCTCATCCCGGAGAAGGGCCTGGCCGCCCCCGGCGAGGCCATCATCGGCGCCGACTCCCACACCTGTACGTACGGGGCCCTGGGCGCCTTCTCCATGGGTTCCACCGACATGGCCGCCGGCATGGCTACCGGCCTTGCCTGGTTCAAGGTGCCCTCCGCCATCAAGGTGACCCTCACCGGCAAATTCGCACCCTATGTCAGCGGCAAGGACGTGGTGCTCCACCTCATCGGCCGGATCGGCGTGGACGGCGCCCTCTACAAATCCCTGGAGTTCGCCGGGGAGGGCGTGGCGGAGCTCACCATGGACGACCGCTTCACCATTGCCAACATGGCCATCGAGGCCGGCGCCAAGAACGGCATCTTCCCCGTGGATGATCTGACCCGGGAATATCTCCAGGGCCGGGTGGACCGCCCCTGGGAGGCGGTGGAGCCCGACGCCGACGCCGTCTACGACCAGGAGGTGGTCATCGACCTCTCCACCCTGCGTCCCACCGTGGCCCTGCCGCACCTGCCCTCCAACACCCGGACGGTGGACGAGGTGGCCGGTATGCCCATCCAGCAGGTGGTCATCGGCTCCTGCACCAACGGCCGCCTCAAGGACCTCCAGGAGTCCGCCGCCATCCTCAAGGGCCGGAAGGTGGCCAAGGGTGTGCGCTGCATCGTCCTGCCCGCCACCCAGCAGATCATGATGGACGCCATGGCTCAGGGCCTCATCCAGATCTTCATCGAGGCGGGCTGCGCCGTCTCCACCCCCACCTGCGGCCCCTGTCTGGGCGGCCACATGGGCGTACTGTCCAACGGCGAGCGGGCGGTGTCCACCACCAACCGCAACTTCGTGGGGCGCATGGGTCCCACCGACTCCGAGATCATTTTGGCCAGCCCCGCCGTGGCGGCGGCCTCCGCTGTGGCCGGCTGCATCGCCGATCCGGCAAAGCTGTAAGGGAGGAGTAAGGCAATGAAGATCTATCAGTACGGCGACAACGTGGATACCGACGTCATCATCCCGGCCCGCCATCTCAATAATCCCGACCCCAAGGCCCTGGCCTCCCACTGCATGGAGGACATCGACGAGACCTTCGCCTCCACCGTGGAGACCGGCGACATCGTGGTCTCCGGCGCTAACTTCGGCTGCGGCTCCTCCCGGGAGCACGCCCCCCTGGCCCTGAAGTCCTGCGGCGTGAAGTGCGTCATCGCCAAGAGCTTTGCCCGCATCTTCTATCGCAACGCCATCAACATCGGCTTCCCCATCCTGGAGTGCCCCGAGGCCGCCGAGGCCATCCGGCCCGGCGACGCCGTCACCGTGGACTTCAAGACCGGCGTCATCGCGGACGAGACCCAGGGCAAGACCTTCCAGGCCGCCCCCTTCCCGGCCTTCGTGGACGGCATCATCGAGGCCGGCGGCCTCCTCAACTCCCTGAAGGCGAGAGGGGTGGCGAAATGAATTACAAGATCGCGCTCATCAAGGGCGACGGCATCGGCCCCGAGGTGGTCAATGAGGCCGTGGGCGTGCTGGAGGCCGTGGGCAAAAAATTCGGCCACAGCTTCGAGTTTGTGGACGTGCTGCTGGGGGGCTGCGCCACCGACGCGGTGGGGAAGAGCTACCCCGACGGCACCGCCGAGAAGTGCAAGGCCTGCGACGCCGTGCTGCTGGGCGCCGTGGGCGGCCCCAAGTGGGGCTCCGACAAGCCCGCCGAGCAGCGGCCCGAGACCGCCCTTCTGGCCATCCGGAAGGACCTGGGCCTGTACGCCAACCTGCGCCCCGCCGCCCTGCGCCCCGCCATGGCCGACGCCTGCCCCCTGAAGAGGGAGACGGCGGAAAAGGGCATCGACCTCATGATGGTCCGGGAGCTCACCGGAGGCATCTACTTCGGCAAGCGGGACAGGTACCAGACCGAGGACCGGGGCGTGGAGTGCACCGATCTGATGGCTTATTCGGAGAAGGAGATCGAGCGCATCGGCCGCCGGGCCTTCGAGCTGGCCCGGCTCCGCCGGAAAAAGGTCTCCAGCGTGGACAAGGCCAACGTGCTGGAGACCAGCCGCCTGTGGCGGAGCGTCATGCACCGCCTGGCGGAGGAGTACTCCGACGTCCAGTACGAGGACGTGCTGGTGGACAACTGCGCCATGCAGCTGGTGAAGGACCCCGGACAATTCGACGTGGTGGTCACCGAGAACATGTTCGGCGACATCCTCTCCGACGAGGCCAGCATGGTCACCGGCTCCATCGGCCTGCTGCCCTCCGCCTCCATCGGGGACGCCGCTCCCGGCCTCTACGAGCCCATTCACGGCTCCGCCCCCGACATTGCCGGCCAGGACAAGGCCAACCCCATCGCCACCATTTTGTCGGTGGCTATGATGTTCCGCTACTCCTTCCAGCGCTCCGCCGAGGCCGACGCCATCGAGGCGGCGGTGGACGCGGTACTGGCCGATGGCTGGCGGACCCCCGACATCGCGGAGCCCGGTGTGAAGCCCATCGGCACCAAGGAGATGGGCCGCCTCATCCGGGAACATATCTGAGCCTTCAACGGCGGGACGCACGGAACGCGTCCCGCCGTTCAGCTTGTCGAAAAAGCCCACTTTGGCTTTTTCGACAAGCTGCTGACTTTTTCGATTTCATCGAAAAAGTTCCTGACTGCACGCGAAAGTGGGGGCTCACCGCCCCCCTTTCACACTTTTCCCCCGTGGCTTGTTTTGCGTGGTGCCACTTTTTCGACAGCCTGAACGGCGGGACGCACGGAACGCGTCCCGCCGATTTCATCTTTTTGCGCACCGAGGGGGAGGACGGTGAAATCCCTTGCATCACGGCGGCTTTTCTGATAAAATTTGAACCAATGATTGAGAAAGGAAGTGGCTGCTGTGGTCCTCACCATCGACATCGACAACTCCACCACCAACGTGGGCCTCTTTGACCAGAAGGGGCGGCTTGTCTTTCGCTCCGGACTCACCACCAGCCGCAATCCCACCCGGGACCAGTGCGCCATCAGCCTGATGAATCTCTTTGCCCTCTACCACGCTGAATTCCGGGACGTCTCCGGCGCGGTCATCTCCAGCGTGGTGCCGTCGGTGACAGCACACATGTCCAGCGCGGTGGAGCTGCTCACGGGGAAGGCCCCCATGCTCATGGGGCCCGGCGTCAAGACGGGGCTCAACATCAAGTCGGACCTCCACAATCAGCTGGGCGCCGACATTGTGGCCTGCTCGGTGGCCGCCATCGACCAGTATCCCACCCCCATCATTATCATTGATATGGGGACGGCGGTCACCATGTCCTATCTCCACGACCGCACCTACGAGGGCTGCATCATTTTCCCCGGCGTGCTGGTGGCCCTGGACGCCCTCTCGGAGCGGGCGGCGGCCCTGCCCCACATCTCCGTGGAGCCGCCCTCCTCCTTCTTCGGACACAACACCCTGGACGCCATGCGCTCCGGGGTGGTCTACGGCAACGCCAGCATGATCGATGGCATGATCGAGCGGGTTGAAGAGCACGGCCGACCGGCGGCCACCGTGGTGGCCACCGGCGACAGCGCGCCGGAGATCCTCCGGTGGTGCAAGCGCTCCATCCTGTACAATGCCGACCTGCTGCTCCAGGGGCTCTATCTCATCTACAAGAAAAATACGGAGGGGCGCGGCCGCCGCTTTTAGAGCATGCTCCGCCGCCCATCCCGGGCGCGTCCCTTTCCCAGCGTATTTTTTAGCGGCGGCCCTTGCAATTCCAGGGCGGTCACCTTATAATGTTTCAGTTGAGACGTAACAGGATTGGGAGGATTCACGCATGAAAGAACTCTCACAGATCGCATCTGCCGTCCGGGCCTCCACCACCCTGGCCATCGACGCCATGTTCAAGCAGATGAAGGCCGATGGGGTGGACGTGATCGGCTTTGGGGCCGGTGAGCCCGATTTTCACACCCCGGACAACATCAAAGAGGCGGGCCACGCCGCCATCCGGGACAACTTCACCTGCTACACGCCCACCGCCGGCATCCCCGAGCTGCGCAAGGCCGTCTGCGACCGTCTGAAGGCGGACTGCGGCCTGGACTATGCCCCGGCCCAGATCGTCGCGGCCAGCGGCGCCAAGCACGCCCTCTACGGCGCCCTCCACGCCCTGGTGGATCCGGGAGACGAGGTCATCATCCCAGCCCCCTTCTGGGTGACCTACTTTGAGATGGTCCATATGCTGGGCGCCGTGCCGGTCATCGTCAAGGCGGAGGAGTCCGCCGGCTTTAAGATCACGCCCCGGCAGCTGGCCGCCGCCGTCACCCCAAAGACCAAGGCGGTCCTGCTCAACAACCCCTCCAACCCCACCGGCATGGTATACAGCAGGGAAGAGCTGCGGGCCCTGGCCGACGTCTGTGTGGAAAAGGACCTTTATATCATTGCCGACGAGATCTACTACCGCCTGGTGTATGACGGACGGCCCTTCACCAGCATCGCCGCCCTGGGAGAGGACGTGAAGGAGCGCACCATCCTCATCAACGGCGTCTCCAAGTCCTACGCCATGACCGGCTGGCGGGTGGGCTATGCCGCCGCGCCGGAGCCCATCGCCAAGGTGATGTCCAACTACCTCAGCCATTCCACCGGCGCCCCCTGCTCCATCGCCCAAAAGGCGGCCGCCGAGGCTCTGGCGGGGCCGCAGGACACCATCGAGGAGATGCGCAGGGCCTTTGAGCAGCGCCGGAACCACCTGGTGGAGCGGATGAACGCCATTCCCGGCGTGAGCTGCCTCAAGCCGGAGGGCGCTTTCTATGTGATGATGAACCTCCGGGAGCTGCTGGGCAAGACCATCCACGGCGTCACCATCCATGACGCCGACGACTTTGCCGATGCGTTCCTCAAATACGGCCTGGTGGCCACGGTGCCCTGCACCGGCTTCGGCGCTTCGGACTTCGTCCGCTGGTCCTACGCCACCTCCATGGAGAACATCGACGCCGGCCTGGACCGGCTGGAAAGATTCCTGGCCGGGTGAACCCTTTCCGTCCGAGGGGCGGCGCACCAACGAGAACAACGAACGGAGGGATGGCCCATGGGCCAGACGAACAGCTACGAAAGTCCTCTTTCTTCCCGCTATGCCAGCGATGAGATGCTCTATCTCTTCTCCGCCGACAAGAAATTCACCACCTGGCGCCGCCTTTGGGTGGCGCTGGCCCGGGCCGAGATGGAGCTTGGCCTTCCGGTGACGGCGGAGCAGGTGGCCGAGCTGGAATCCCACATCGATGACATCAACTACGACGTGGCCGCCGCCGAGGAGAAAAAGCTCCGCCACGATGTGATGGCCCATGTCCACGCCTACGGCGCGCAGTGCCCCAAGGCCATGCCCATCATCCACCTGGGGGCCACCAGCTGCTATGTTGGAGACAACACCGATGTGATCCTCATGCGGGAGGGACTCCTCCTCATCCGGAACAAGCTGGTGCGGGTCCTCCACACATTGGCTCGATTTGCTGACAAGTATAAAGCCTTGCCGACGCTTGGTTTTACGCACTTCCAGCCCGCCCAGCTGGTGACGGTAGGAAAGCGGGCGGCCCTGTGGATGAACGAGCTGCTCATGGACCTGGAGGAGGTGGAGCACCGCATTTCCACCCTGGCTCTGCTGGGTTCCAAGGGCACCACCGGCACCCAGGCCAGCTTCCTGGAGCTCTTCGACGGCGACCATGAAAAGGTCAAGCTGCTGGAGGAGAAGATTGCAAAGGAAATGGGCTTTACAGCCGTTGTCCCCGTAAGCGGACAGACCTATTCCCGGAAAATGGACGCCAACGTGCTCGCCACCCTCTCCGGCATCGCCCAGTCGGCCAGCAAGTTTGCCACCGATCTGCGCCTGCTCTGCCACCTGAAGGAGGTGGAGGAGCCCTTCGAGAAAAACCAGATCGGCTCCTCGGCCATGCCCTACAAGCGCAACCCCATGCGCTGTGAGCGGATCTGCTCTCTGGCCCGGTATGTGATGGTGGACGCCCAGAATCCGGCGATCACCTCGGCCACCCAGTGGTTTGAGCGCACCCTGGATGACTCCGCCAACAAGCGCATCGCCATCCCCGAGGCATTCCTGGCGGTGGACGCCATTTTGAACATCTATGAAAATGTCTGCGCCGGTCTGGTGGTCCATGAGAAGGTCATCCACCGGCACATCATGGAAGAGCTTCCGTTTATGGCCAGCGAAAACATCATGATGGACGCGGTGAAGCGTGGGGGCGACCGGCAGCAGCTCCACGAGCGCATCCGTGTGCTCTCACAAGAGGCCGGAAGAAATGTAAAGGACCTCGGCCTTACCAATAACCTCATCGATCTCATCGCGGAGGACCCCCTCTTCGGCATGAGCCGGGAGGAGCTCACCGCCCATTTGGAGCCGGAGCGGTACATCGGCCGCTGTCCGGAACAGGTCGCCGAGTTCCTGGCCCAGGCGGTGGCGCCTGTGCTGGCCCGCTATCCCGAGGCGCTCCAGGGCAGCGATGTTGAGCTGAAGGTATAAACGGTCAGAGAAGAGAAAGGGGAAGATACTTATGGCAAACGCAGTGCGCCGGATCGGCGTCTTTACCAGCGGAGGCGACGCCCCCGGCATGAACGCCGTCATCCGTTCTGTGGTCCGCACCTCGCTCCATATGGGGATCGAATGCGTCGGCATCCGCCGGGGCTATAACGGCCTGGTCCACGGGGACTTTGCCCCTCTGGATTTTGACAGCGTCAGCGGTCTGAGCCGCCGGGGCGGCACCATGCTCTACTCCGCCCGCAGCGAGGACTTCCGGGGCGAGGCCGGCCAGGAGAAGGCCGTGGCCACCTGTAAGCTCCTGGGCCTGGATGGTGTGGTGGGCATCGGCGGAGACGGCACCTTCCGCGGTCTGCTGGAGCTCTCCCGCCGGGGCGTGGCCGTGGTGGGCGTGCCCTGCACCATCGACAACGACATCGCCTGCTCCACCTACACCATCGGCTTTGACACGGCCTGCAACACGGCGCTGGACTCCATCGACAAGCTCCGGGACACCATGCAGTCCCATGAGCGCTGCTCGGTGGTGGAGGTGATGGGCCGCCACGCCGGCCACCTGGCCATGTACGTGGGCGTGGCCTGCGGTGCCACCTGCGTGCTGGTGCCGGAGCGGGAGACCGACTTTGAGCGGGATGTGATCGAGCCCATCCGCACCGCCCGGCTGGGCGGCCGGACCCACTTCATGGTCATCGTGGCCGAGGGCGTGGGCAGCGCTTATGATGTGGCCAAGAAGATCACCGAGGCCACCGCGCTGGACACCAGGGTGACGGTGCTGGGCCACGTGCAGCGCGGCGGCGCTCCCACCGCCCGGGACCGTGTGGCCGCTACCTATATGGGCTACGAGGCGGTCCGCCTGCTGGCGGAGGGCCAGACCAACCGGGTGGTCTGCGTTCAGGGCGATACCTATGTGGACTTTGACATCACCGAGGCTCTGAAGATGAAGAAGGGCCTGGACGAGCAGACCTATACCGTCATGCGTACCCTCACCGGCGTGGAGTGAGGGGCCGGCGGAAGCTATGACGGAACGCACGGCGGCGGACGGGACCCCAGGTCCTGTCCGCCGTTTTCGTTGTTCCAGATCGGAGGGATGCCCCGTGGTGGAATTCAATCTGAAGCAGCTGGAGGTCTTTGTGACGGTGGCGCGTTTGGGCAGCTTCACCCAGGCGGCCCAGGCCCTCTATCTCACCCAATCCACGGTGAGCGCCCACATCCAGGCCCTGGAGCGGGGGTTGGGCGGCCCTCTCTTTCAACGGGGCGCCCGGCGGCAGGTCTGTCTGACCTGGCTGGGCGAGAGGGCCCTTCCCATGGCGTGGGAGATCTTGGACCGCTGCCGGGGGCTCCAGGCCCTGGCACAGTCCGACGGGGAGGAAGAGGTTTTGACACTGGCGGCCTCCACCGTCCCCGCCCAATGCCTCCTCCCGGCTCTGATGGCCGGTTTTTCCAAGTGCAGGCCGGGGTGCAGGTTCCGGCTGCGGAAGGGGGACAGCGCCCAGGTCCACCGGCTGCTGGAGGAGGGGAGCGCCTCCATCGGATTTGTGGGGGCGGCGCTGGACCAGGCGGCGTACCGCTATCAGCCGGTGCTTGAGGACAAGCTGGTGCTGGTGACCGCCAATCTCCCACGGTTCCGCGCCCTGCGGGAGCGGGGGGCGATGGGGCGGGCCCTTTTGGAGGAGCCCATGCTCTGCCGGGAGCCTGGCTCCGGCACCCGGCAGCGCTTCGACGCCTATTTGGAGCGGCTGGGCATTCAGCCCTCCGAGCTCCGGGTGGTGGCCCAGATCGACCAGCCGGAGGCCATCCTGGGTGCGGTGGAGTCCGGGCTGGGAGTGTCGGTCTGTTCCGCCCTGGTGGTCCAGGACCGGGTGGAGCGGGGGAGTCTCCTGGCCTTTGAGCTGGAGGAGGAGGGCTTCCACCGCAGCCTGTACTTAGCCGTCCGGCGGGAGAGGGAGCTGTCCTCCCTGGAGCTGGCCTTTTGCCATTTCGTGGAAGATGGCGGCTGGGAACGGCCCTGATCATCGCTTTTTTCGATGATTCCGTCATTTTTTTGCGGAAACAAACGATTGGAACTTTTCTCCCTCAGCGGCTATAATGGCTTTGACGTTATTCTCAAAAAAGAATTGCGAAGAGAGCTGAGGGGATCACATGAAAAGAATCAACTGGCTGGTGCTGTGCACCGGCGCCGTGGTGGGGCTGGCCGCCCTGCTGCTGACCATGCTGGGCAATCCCGGCAACATGGGCTTCTGCATCGCCTGCTTCCTGCGGGACATCTCCGGCGCGTTGGGGCTTCACAGCGCGGCAAAGGTCCAGTACATCCGTCCGGAGATCATCGGGCTGGTCTTAGGGGCCGCCGTGATGGCGCTGGCCGGCGGGGAGTTCAAGGCCCGGGCGGGGTCGGCTCCCGCCCTGCGGTTCTTGCTGGGCGGCATCGTCATGGTGGGGGCTCTGGCCTTCCTGGGCTGCCCCCTGCGGATGGTGCTGCGGCTTGGGGGCGGAGACGTGACCGCCGTGGCCGGACTGCTGGGCTTTGTGGCGGGTATTTTGGCCGGTGTGGCCTGCCTGAAGGGGGGCTTCTCCTTGGGACGGGCCTACAAGGTGAAAAAGGCGGAGGGCTTTGTCCTGCCCGGCGTCATGGTGGGGCTATTGCTCCTGCTGCTGTTGGGGCCCGGCCTGCTGAAGTTTTCCCAGGAGGGCCCCGGCGCCAGCCGCGCCTTCTGGGCCGTCGCCCTGGGAGCCGGGCTGATCTGCGGCGCCCTGGCCCAAAAGAGCCGGCTGTGCATGGCCGGCGGCATCCGGGACCTGGTGCTTTTCCGTGACGCCCATCTGCTCAGCGGCTTTGTCGCCATTTTCCTGGTGGTCCTGGCGGGGAGCCTCCTGCGGAACACCTTCCAGCCGGGGCTGGCGGTGCAGCCGGTGGCCCACCACGACTATCTCTGGAGCTTTTTGGGCATGGCGGCAGCCGGCTGGGGCTCCATTCTGCTGGGGGGCTGCCCTCTGCGGCAGCTCATCCTGGCGGGGGAGGGCAACGGCGACAGCGCCGTCACCGTGCTCGGCATGCTGGTGGGAGCCGCCATCTCCCACAATTTCGGCATGGCGGGAAATGCCGACGCCATGACAGACGGCGTCTTTGCCCCCGGCGGCGTGGGGATGACCGGCCGTATCGGCGTGGTGATCTGCCTGCTGCTGCTGGCGGTCATCTCGTTTGCCAATCTGCGGAAGGAGGAGAAAGCATGATCGATGCCAGAGGCTACGCCTGCCCCATGCCGGTGGTCATGGTGCAGAAGGCGGTGAAGGAGGGGGAGCCCCAGCAGCTGGAAGTCCTGCTGGACAACCCCTGCTCGGTGGAGAATGTCACCCGGTTTGCCAGCAACAACGGCTATGCCGTGGAGGTCCGCCCGGCGCCCGACGACGAGTACACTCTGGTGCTCACCCGCAAGCCATGAGCACCTATGTGGCCACCTTTTACACCCACCTCAGCGCACAGCTGAGCTGCCGCCGCCTTCAGCAGTCGGGCTGCCCGGCACAGATGATGCCGGTTCCCCGGGCGCTGAGCTCCTCCTGCGGGACCTGTGTACGCTATGAAGGGGAGGGGGACCGCCGGGAGCTGTTGGACAGCGACGCCGAGGCCCTCTATGAGCTGCTCTCCTCAGGAGCCTACCGCCTGCTGTGGCGGGAAGAGGAACCGATGTGAGGGGAAATTGAAAA
>DXDV01000208.1 GCA_019115345.1 Candidatus Intestinimonas stercorigallinarum
CATCATGTGGTTCATCTGGAACAAGACCACCTTCGGCAAGAACATGTTCGCCCTGGGCTCCAATGAGGAGGCCGCCCGGGTGTCCGGCGTCAACGTGCTGGTCACCACCATCATGGTCTTTGCCCTGGCCGGCGCCATGTACGGCTGGACCGGCTTCATCGAGGGTGCCCGCGTGGCCGCCAACAACGCCAACACCGGCCTTAACTACGAGCTGGATGCCATCGCGGCCTGCGTCATCGGCGGTGTCTCCTTCGTCGGCGGCATCGGTAAGATCAGCGGTATCGTCATCGGCGTCGTCATGCTGCGCCTCATCTTTGTGGGCCTGACCTTCGCCGGCATCGATCAGAACTATCAGTACCTCATCAAGGGTGCCATCATCCTCTTTGCCTGCGCCCTGGATATGCGGAAATATCTTGCCAAGAAGTGAGAAACACGGTACAATAAAAAAGCGGGGCGGGCAGAGGTCCGCCCCGCTTTTCCTATGGAACCTATGTGGAAAGAGGTGGTCGCCTGTGGCGGAAATGACCAAGCGCGTGGACGATTTTCTGCGCGGCTATGACTTTGACCCCCGGCAGGTGGACGTGGAGGCCTGCGCCCGCGCCTTCCAGGCCGACATGGAACGGGGCCTGCGGGGAGACCCGGATGCCTGGATGCTGATGCTCCCGACGTATCTCTCCCTGGAAGGGGAGATCCCCACCCAAACCCCCACCATCGTCATTGACGCCGGCGGCACCAACTTCCGCATCGGCCTGGTCACCATGACGGAGGGCGGGCCGCTGGTGGAGGACCTGAAGGTCTTTCCCATGCCGGGCTCCCAGTCCCCCATCACCTGGGAGGCCTTTGTGGAGGAGGTCTCCGACGCCATCCTCCCCCTCACCGGCCGCAGCCGCCGGGTGGGCTTCTGCTTCTCCTACGCCGCCGAGATCCTCCCCAACCGGGACGGCAGGATCTTGAGCTTTTCCAAGCAGGTCCAGGTCTCGGACGCCCAGGGGAAGGAGCTGGGCCGGGACCTCTCCGCCGCCCTGGCGGACAAGGGCGTCCCCGGCGTCACCTTCGTGGTCCTCAACGACACGGTGGCCGCCCTGCTGGGGGGCGTGGCCGGACTGGGGGCGGAGCGCTTCGACGGCTGTATGGGGCTCATCTACGGCACCGGCGTCAACACCTGCTACGTGGAGCGGCGGGAGAACCTGGGGACGGTGACGGTCCCCTGGGAGCGGGAGACCATGATCGTCAACATGGAGTCCCCCCGCTTCGACGGCGTCCCCCTGAGTCTCTTTGACCGCCAGCTGGACGAGGCCAGCGTGGACCCGGGCATGTGCCACTATGAGAAAATGGTCTCCGGTCGCTACCAGGGGGAGCTCATCCGGCGCATCCTGCGCCAGGGGGCGGCCGACGGGCTCTTCTCCCCGGCGCTCAGCGACTTCCTCGCCGGCCTGGAGGAGCTCACCCTGGTCCAGGCGGATGCCTTCTCCGCCCGGCCCTACGGGGACGGCCTGCTGGCCGCCGCCTGCGCCGGGGAGGACGACCGGGAGGCCCTTTACACCGTCGTGGACCGGGTGGTGGAGCGGTCGGCCCGGCTGGTGTGCGCCAATCTGGGCGGCATCCTCCTCCAGACCGGCGCGGGCGCCCGCATCCACCGCCCCGCCTGCGTGGTGGCGGAGGGCTCCACCTTTTACAAGAGCCACCTCTTCCGGGGCAAGCTGGAGCGGCTCTTTGGCACCAGCATCACCGGCGGACTGGGCCGGTACCTGGTTTCCCGGCAGGCCCGGGACGCCAATCTGGTGGGCACCGCCGCGGCGGCCCTGCTGAATCCATAAATGCGGAGAAGAGAGAAAGAGGTCGTAAGCATGAAAACGGATATTGAGATCGCCCAGGCGGCGGAACTGCTGCCCATTGACCAGATCGCCCGGCAGGTGGGTCTGGACGAGGACAAGCTGGAATACTACGGGAAATACAAGGCCAAGGTGGACACCCTGGCCCTGCGGGGGGTCCCCCGGAAGGGCAAGCTCATCCTGGTGACGGCCATCAACCCCACCCCGGCGGGCGAGGGCAAGACCACCACCAGCGTGGGCCTGTCCGACGCCCTCCACCGGCTGGGGAAGCAGGTGGTGCTGGCCCTGCGGGAGCCCTCCCTGGGGCCGGTCTTTGGGGTCAAGGGCGGGGCCGCCGGCGGCGGCTACGCCCAGGTGGTGCCCATGGAGGACATCAACCTCCACTTCACCGGCGACTTCCACGCCATCGGCGCGGCCAACAACCTCCTGGCCGCCATGCTGGACAACCACATCCAGCAGGGCAACGCCCTGGACATCGACGTGCGCCGCATCACCTGGAAGCGGTGCGTGGACATGAACGACCGGCAGCTGCGGAACATCGTCTGCGGCCTTGGGGGAAAGGTCAACGGCGTCCCCCGGGAGGACGGCTTTGACATCACCGTGGCCAGCGAGATCATGGCGGTGCTCTGCCTTGCCTCCGACCTCATGGACCTGAAGGCCCGGCTGGGCCGCATGGTGGTGGCCTACAACCGCGCCGGTGACCCGGTGTACTGCTCCGACCTGAAGGCCCAGGGGGCCATGACCGCCCTCCTGAAGGACGCCATCCGGCCCAATCTGGTCCAGACCCTGGAGCACACCCCAGCCCTCATCCACGGCGGGCCCTTCGCCAACATCGCCCACGGCTGCAACTCCGTCTCCGCCACCGACGCCGCCCTGAAGCTGGGGGACTACGTGGTCACCGAGGCCGGCTTCGGCGCCGATCTGGGGGCGGAAAAGTTCCTGGACATCAAGTGCCGGGCGGCGGGGCTCACCCCCGACGCGGTGGTCATCGTGGCCACCGTCCGGGCCCTCAAGCACCACGGCGGCTGCCCCAAGGCCGAACTGGGCAAGGAGGACCTGGCCGCTCTGGAAAAGGGCCTCCCCAACCTCCTCAAGCACGTGGAGAACATCACCAAGGTCTACGGCCTCCCCGCCGTGGTGGCCATCAACCAGTTCGACAGCGACACCGCCGCCGAGATCGCCATGATCCGGGACGCCTGCGGGAAATACGGCGTCCGGGTGGCCCTCAGCCAGGTCTGGGGCAAGGGCGGCGCGGGCGGCGAGGAGCTGGCCCGGGAGGTGCTGCGGATCGTGGAGGAGGAGAAGCCCGCCTTCCGTTTCGCCTATGAGAGTGATGAGAGCCTCACCGGGAAGATCGAGGCGGTGGCTAGGAAGGTCTACGGCGCCGACGGGGTGGACTACGCCCCCGCCGCCGCCAAGGAGCTCCAGCGGCTCACCGAGCTGGGCTATGGCACGCTGCCGGTGTGCATGGCCAAGACCCAGTACTCCCTCTCCGACGACCCCGCCAAGCTGGGGGCCCCCACCGGCTTCCGCATCCAGGTCCAGAAGGCCAAGGTCTCCGCCGGGGCCGGCTTCGTGGTGGTCCTAACCGGCGATATCATGACCATGCCTGGCCTGCCCAAGGTCCCCGCCGCCGAACACATCGACGTGGACGAAAACGGCGTCATCAGCGGCCTCTTCTGAGAACGGGCCGCGCCAGCGGACACAAAAGACCGGCGCTTCTCCAAAGGGGGAAGCGCCGGTCTCTCCTTTCGCGGAGGGAGGAGGCCGGAAGGGGAGGGCAGCGCCCGCGAAAAAGATTCGACTTTCCGGCGGAAGTGTGGTAAACTGTCAGCCGTATCATTGAGAGAGCAGGAGGAGTGCGCCACATGCGTATGCGGAAAAAGCCCAACCTCATCCCCCGGATGGAGCGTTGCGCGGACTATCAGATCAAGGACCCCCGGGACTGGCGGGGCCGCTGGCGGGAGCTCTTCGACCCGCAGGCGGCCCTGCGCCTGGAGCTGGGCTGTGGCAAGGGCCGCTTTACCTGTGAGACGGCCGCCGCCGAGCCGGAGGTGCTCTTTGTGGCGGTGGAGCGGGTGCCGGACGCCATGGTGATCGCCATGGAGCGGGCCAAGGCCATGGGACTGCGGAACGTCCGGTTCATTGACGCCGATGTGGCCGATCTGCGGGACTACTTCGCCCCCGACGAGGTGGAGCGGATCTACATCAATTTCTGCGACCCCTGGCCCACCAACCGCCACGCCAAGCGGCGGCTCACCCATCCGGACTTCCTGGAGCGCTATCGGGACGTCCTGCGGGATGGAGGGGAGATCCACTTCAAGACCGACAACCGGGGCCTCTTCGAGTGGTCCCTCTTTCAGTTCCCCAAGGCCGGCTACGAGCTCCGGGAGGTGACCCGGGACCTCCACGCCGGCGGCATCCAGGGTATCATGACCGACTACGAGGAGAAGTTCCACAACCTGGGGACGCCCATCAACCGCTGCGTGGGGGTGAAGCTCCACCGGGAGCCCCTGCCGGTCCCGGAGGCCCCGGCCGAAGGGGCGGAGGAAACGCCCGGCGCGGGCCGGGACTGAGCGGAAGAGGCGCGCCCCGTCTCAGCCTGTCGAAAAACCTCCAAAAAGGGACTTTTTTGACAGCATAAAACGCGGCCGGAGTCTTGTAAGACTCCGGCCGCTCTTTTTTCATGGGCTCTCCCCGGCGGCGCTTGAAGCGGGGCGGGGAAGAAAACAGTTTTTTTCACCGTTTGTCTGGATTTGTTGGAGTAACAACAGACAACCGGCCTGGGATGTGGGATACTGAGCGTGAAGAACGAACACAGCGCCCCAAAGGGATCTCCCGGGGCCGGGATCTGGAAAGGAAGCGTACAAGATGGAACGTAAGATCATCAAAATCGACCAGGAGAAGTGCAACGGCTGCGGCCTGTGCGCCGCCGCCTGCCACGAGGGGGCCATCGGCATGGTGGAGGGCAAGGCCCGCCTCCTCCGGGAGGACTACTGCGACGGGCTGGGAGACTGCCTGCCCGCCTGTCCCACCGGAGCCATTGCCTTCGAGGTGCGGGAGGCCCCCGCCTACGACGCCGCCGCCGTGGAGGCGGCCAAGGCCGCCAAGGCCGCCCAGACAGGGGAGACCCTGCCCTGCGGCTGCCCCGGCAGCCAGGCCCGGAGCATCCAGCGCACCCCCTGCGCCGCCCCCGCCGTCCCTGCCGCCGGGGAGGAGAGCCAGCTCTCCCAGTGGCCGGTGCAGATCAAGCTGGTGCCGGTGCGGGCCCCCTACTTTGAGGGCGCCAGGCTGCTGGTGGCCGCCGACTGCACCGCCTACGCCTACGCCGCCTTCCACCGGGACTTCATCCGGGGGCGGATCACCCTGGTGGGCTGTCCCAAGCTGGACGAGGGGGACTATGCCGACAAGCTCACCGAGATCCTGCGGCTCAACGACATCAGGAGCGTCACCGTGGTGCGCATGGAGGTGCCCTGCTGCGGCGGCCTGGAGAACGCCGTGAAGCGGGCCCTCCAGAACTGCGGCAAGCTCATCCCCTGGCAGGTGACCGTCATCTCCACCGACGGCCGCATTCTGGACCTGTGACCGGAGCGGGAGGCCTCCCGCGGCGGTTATTTTTCAGCGCGGTACGTTCCCCCGGGCGCGGAGTCAGGCGGCCGCCTCAGAAGCGGCGTCGGCCAGCAGCTCCTCGTAGGAGATCACGGCGGCGCCCTCGGGAGGAGTGAGCTCGGGGGTCTCCTCGGTGGCGGCGTAGGAGCCGGTCATGTTTATGCTCATGTCCAGCAGGCTGTCCATGTCCATGGTCATGGTGGCGCTCATGTTGTTGTCGGCGTCCATGCCGGCCTGCATGCTCACGCTCGAGGCGGCGACAGTGCCGTCGGCGGAGGCCTCGATACCGAAGTCCATGGTCATGTCATAGCCCACCACGGCGTCGCCGTCCATCAGCAGAGTGAAGGAGACGGCGGCGGTGACGCCGTCCTGGGCGAAGGTGTAGGAAGTGGTGTAGTTGCCGCCGTCCCGCTCGAAGGATTCGTCGGAGAGGAATTTGGCCACGCCGTCCACCAGGGCGGAGAGGAAGGCATAGTCGGAATCCTTGTCGTCCAGGGTCACGCTGCTGAGCATGATCTGGAGCAGGACATCGGCGTCCATGGTCTTGGAGGCGTCCAGAAGGGCGGTGTAGTCCATGCCCATCTGCTCGTACATGCTGCCCAGGTCCATGGAGATCCAGGTGTCGGCGGGGATACCGGCGTCGGCCAGAAGGTCGCCGGACAGGAGGAAGTAGAAGAGGCCGTCCTCCAGATCGCCCCGGAATTCCATGTCGATGCCGTCGGTCTTGAGGGCCTCCAGCAGGGCGTCGGCCTCAGCCTGGGCGGTCTCGTCCACGGCGCCCTCGGCTTCGGTGCCGTCGGTCACCAGACCCACGAAGCCGTCGACGAGGGCCTTCAGGTCCATCTTGAGGTTCATGGAGGCCTCCATCTGGGCGGCGCCGGCGGTGACGCCCTCCATGGCGCCCTCCACGGTGGCGGGGCCCATGCCCAGCAGGGTGAGGGCGGCGTCAAAGTCCATGGTCATGGCCCAGTTGCCGGTGCTGAACTGCTCGTTGTAGGCGGCGTACTTCTCCAGGTAAGTAAAGGTGTAGTCGGCCATGACCTCGTCCAGCAGCTTCTGGGTGTCCACCAGGATGACGGTGCTGTCGTCCTGGTCCCAGCCCACGGCGCAGCCGAAGGCCTGGGCGGCAAAGCGGACGGGGACATAGGTGCGGTTCTCGGCGGCGTAGGGAGCCACGTCCATGGCCAGGGTGGCGGTGGTGTCGCCGGTGGTGACGGTGGCCTCGGTGGAGCCCAGGGTCATGACCACGGTGGTGTCGTCCCGGGTGGCGGAGACCTGGTTGGTCTCGGCGTCGTAGTCCACGACGGCCCCCATGGCCTCAAAGACGGCCCGGAAGGGGAGGAAGGTGCGCTCCTCCTGGACCTGGGGCGCCGCGTCAGTGAAGGTCAGGTTCTCGCCGTCCAGCTGCACGGAGATGGCGGCGGGGGCGGCGGCCTCGGGTTGGGCGGCGGGCTTGGCGGCCTCAGCGGCCAGAGCGGGCGCGCCGGCGCTCAGGACCGTCAGCGCGGTGGCCGCGGCCAGGATGCGGTGGGAGAGACGGATCATCATACATACCTCCAATTCATTTGGGACCCGCCGGTAAGGCGTCCCCCTTTAATGAATCAATATACCACGCTTCGACTGGGAAGGCAAGGCCCCCGGCGGAGACAGGGCCTTGCGCTTGGGACGTGCGGGGATTATACTTAGGGGGAAAACAGCGGGCGGAGGCACCGCCCTGGAGGTGAAGAATATGAAACTGGTCTGTCTGGGGGACAGCCTGACCTACGGCTACGGCGTCCCCCGCAAGGACTGCTGGGTGAGCCTTGCCGCGGCGAGCACCGGCCACACCCTGGTCAACCGGGGCATCAGCGGGGACACCACCGGCGGCATGCTGGCCCGGTTCGACCGGGACGTGCTCCGGGAAAAGCCGGACCGGGTCCTTCTCATGGGGGGCGCCAACGACATCATTTTCGGGGGCAGCGACACCCCCGCCCGGCGCAACCTGGCCGCCATGGTCCACCAGGCGGTATACGCCGGCATCCGGCCCATGATCGGCCTTCCGCCGCCGGTCTACGCGGCGGACATCCCGGAGGACTGGCTGGCCTTCGTGGACTACGGGGCCCTCCTCCCCGTCTTTGCCGCCTACCGGGACTGGCTGGTGCGGTTCGCCCGGACCTATGAGGTGAGGGCGGTGGACTTCGCCGTCCCCGGCCTCCTGCCCCCGGAGGGGCACACCCACTACCAGGATGGGCTCCACCCCGACCGGGAGGGGCACCGCCTTATGGCCGAAGCCGTGACAGCCGCCCTGCCGCCCCTGCGGGCGTGAGGGGCTTGCCGGGTGAAAATTGTAAACAATCCTTGAACCCTCTTGAAAAATCGCCTGCGAAGGATTATGATAGGTTAGCACTCTGATGAGATGAGTGCTAACCTATTGTTTTTTAAATACATGTATCATATATGGAGGCGTCTACCATGGCGAAGAAACAATTCAAAGCGGAATCCAAGCGGCTGCTGGACCTGATGATCAACTCCATCTACACCCACAAGGAGATCTTTCTCCGGGAGCTCATCTCCAACGCCAGCGACGCGGTGGACAAGCTGGCCTACAAGTCCCTGACCGACGACAAGGTGGGCCTGGACCGGGCCGACTTCAAGATCACCCTGATCCCCGACAAGGAGGGGCGCACCCTCACCGTGCGCGACAACGGCATCGGCATGACGAAGGAGGAGATGGAGGCCGACCTGGGCACCATCGCCCGCAGCGGCTCCCTTCAGTTCAAGCAGGAGGTGGCCGCCCAGGCGGGGGCGGGGCAGAACACGTCTGACATCATCGGCCAGTTCGGCGTGGGCTTCTACTCCGCCTTCATGGTGGCCGACCAGGTCACCGTGGTCTCCCGGGCCTACGGCCAGGACGCCGCCTGGAAGTGGGAGTCCTCCGGCGCCGACGGCTACACCATGACCGAGTGCGAGAAGGAGACCGTGGGCACCGACATCATCCTCCACCTCAAGGCCAACACCGAGGACGAGGACTACGACCAGTACCTCCAGCAATACCGCCTGGACGACCTGGTGAAGAAGTACTCCGACTACATCCGCTACCCCATTGTCATGGAGATGGAGCACACCCACATGAAGCCCAAGCCGGAGGACGCCGGGGAGGACTACAAGCCGGAGTACGAGACCCACAGGGAGTGGGAGACCCTCAACTCCATGGTGCCCATCTGGCAGCGGCCCAAGAGCGAGGTCAAGCCCGAGGAGTACAACGAGTTTTATAAGGAGAAGTTCGGCGACTGGGAGGACCCCCTGGCCGTCATCCACGTGAAGGCCGAGGGCGCCGTGGAGTACACCGCCCTCCTCTTCATCCCCGCTCACGCCCCCTTCAACTATTACAGCCGGGACTACGAGAAGGGCCTCCAGCTCTACTCCTCCGGCGTGATGATCATGGACAAGTGTCCCGACCTGCTCCCTGAGCACTTCCGCTTCGTCCGGGGCGTGGTGGACTCCCCCGACCTGTCCCTGAACATCTCTAGAGAAATGCTCCAGCACACCCGGGTGCTGAAGGTCATCTCCACCAACCTGGAGAAGAAGGTGAAGGCCGAGCTCCTCAAGCTCCAGAAGGACGATGCCGAGAAGTATGAGAAGTTCTGGACCGCTTTCGGCCGCCAGGTGAAGTACGGCGTGGTCTCCGACTACGGCGCCCACAAGGAGCTGCTCAGGGACCTGCTGCTCTTCTGGTCCTCCAAGGAGGGGAAGAACACCTCCCTGGCCGCCTACAAGGAGCGGATGGCCGAGGACCAGCAGTATATCTACTTCCTCCAGTCCGAGAGCGTGGAGCAGGCCGCCAAGCTGCCCCAGGCCGAGCGCATCCTGGACAAGGGCTACGAGATCCTCTACCTCACCGAGGAGGTGGACGAGTTCGTCATGAACACCCTGGGCGAGGTGGACGGCAAGGCCCTCAAGAACGTCAATGACGACGACGCCCTGCCCCAGTCCGACGAGGAGAAGGCCCAGACTGAGCAGAAGGCCCAGGAGAACAAGGACGTGCTGGACTTTGTGAAGGAGACCCTGGGGGACCGGGTGAAGGAGGTCCGTATCTCCCGAATCCTCAAGACCGCCCCGGTGTGCATGACCGCCGACGGCCCCGTCTCCCTGGAGATGGAGAAGTACTTCCAGAAGGTGGACCCCAACGCCGCCAGGGAGATGAAGGCCGCCCGGGTGCTGGAGCTCAACCCCGATTCCGGCGCCTTCGCCGCCCTCCGCGCCGCCATGGAGGAGGACAAGGAAAAGGCCAAAACCTACGCCGAGCTCCTCTACCAGCAGGCTCTGCTCATCGCCGGCTTCCCACTGGAGGACCCGGCCAGGTACACCGAGCTGGTCTGCTCCCTGATGAAGTAAAAACGTTGTAAAGATACGTGGTGCGGTGGGAAAAGCTCCCACCGCGCCTTTTTTGTAACCTGCACAAAAGAGGTGGTACTACCAATGAGAATTCGTGAAAAATGCCGAACGCAACTAAAAATAGATTCAAACGAAAGCAAATAATACTTCTAAGTTTAGCAAAACTGACCATTGCGCCGGAAGGAGCGCCGTGATATACTTCACCCTGTCAAAAGGAGGTGGCCTGTATGGTCATGCAGACAAAATTCGATTCCCTTTCTGAGATCTCCGCGTTGCAGAGTATGGCCAGTTCGGTGGAGGAGCCTGTGTTCCTGCGCACCCCCGACAGCCATATCATGGTGGACGCCAAATCTTTTCTGGGGCTGTTCACCCTGGACTTCTCCCATCCTGTGGAGGTAGTGACCGACTCTCTGTATGTGATCCGCAGACTGGAGATCATGAGCCGCCGGAAGGCGGCCGCCGCGGTCCGCTGAGACCGTGGACAACAGAAACCGACCAACCCAAGGAGGTTTGATCATATGATCATTCCAATGCAGTTTGATTCCCTGGAGGAGCTTTACAGCCTTCAGAAGCTGGCCTGCCGCGTAGAGGAGCCGGTGTATGTGCACGCCCCGGACGACTCCATCATGGTGGACGCCCGCTCCTTCCTGGGGCTGTTCACCCTGGACTTCTCCAAGCCGGTGAACGTGGTGACCGATTCCAAGTACGTGGCCCGGAAGCTCGGCGCCCGGGTGGGCGTGCGGTAAGCGTTACAGGAGTTACAGGAAACATGCGGCCGCCCCGCGCTTCCCCTCTGGGGGAGCGCGGGGCGGCCGTTCAGCTTGTCGAAAAACCTCCGTGAGACGGCAGACGTGCCGCAGAGGCGCAGGGGAGCTCGAGGGGGCGGCAGCCC
>DXDV01000209.1 GCA_019115345.1 Candidatus Intestinimonas stercorigallinarum
GCGCCCACGCCGTGGAGGCCGCCGGAGACCTTGTAGCCGCCGCCGCCGAACTTGCCGCCGGCGTGGAGGATGGTGAATACCACCTCCAGGGCGGGGAGCCCCGTCTGGGGCTGGACGTCCACGGGGATGCCCCGGCCGTTGTCGGTGACGGTGATGACGTCCCCCTCGTGGATGATGACGCTGATCTCGTCGCAGTAACCGGCCAGGGCCTCGTCGATGGAGTTGTCCACGATCTCATAGACCAGATGGTGGAGTCCCGAGGAGGAGGTGGAGCCGATGTACATGCCGGGGCGCTTGCGCACCGCCTCCAGACCCTCCAGGACCTGGATCTCGGAGCCGCCGTACTCGTGCTCCACCTGCTCGGGCCGTTCCAGGCCGCTCATTTCCAGTTCTTCAGACATTCTAAAACCTCCTGGGTGTGTTGGCGAAGCGCATAAATGCACCCCTTACCGAAGTAGGGAGCGGATTTATCCGCTCCGCCGGGGTTCGATGATGATCTATTCAAAACTTCCGCTCTCCACCCGGCCCCGGAGGGTGGCGGCGGAGAGCTGGGAGAGGTAGGCGAGGGTGCCCAGCTCCGACCGGCAGAGCACCAGGGATTTGGGCAGGTCCATGGACACGTCCACCAGCTCCCCCTCCCGCTCCGCCCGGCTGAGGAAGTCCCGGGTCAGCCGGGAGTCGGTGGTGGTGTCCAGGTCGAAAATACCGATCACGTCCCGAAAGGGGACCACCACAGATTGTCCCAGATGCAGATACATGGCGGATCTCCTTTCTTTCTGTCATTCTGAGCGAAGCGAAGAATCCGTAACCCCCGTCTTTTGCACAACACGAGCCCAACGAAGTGGGTCGTGTTGTGAGAGGACGAGCAAGGGAGCGGAGCGCGTTTTCGCCGTCAGGCGGAAACAGAGTGAAGCGGACTTTGCGAGGACGAAGCGAAGCGAAGAATCCGTAACCCCCGTCTTTGTGCGTGACAGGGTTACTCCCTCAGCCGCCTGCGGCGGCAGCTCCCTCAGAGAGGGAGCCCAAGGACGAGAGATACGGATTCTTCGGCCTTACGGCCTCAGAATGACGGGGATGGGACGTAGTGCTTCTTTGTGTGGGGCGCGACGACTCGGCGCGCCATCCTATCTCCTCGCCGCTTGGGTGGTGCAGGTCGCGGCGTGGGTCGGCGGGCGGCCGCAGGCCGCCCCTACGAAAAATGCGCCGCAAGGGTGGGGCAGGGGCGGCCTTTGGCCGCCCGCCAAACCTTCTCTCTCACACCAGCTCCCCGGCGTGGATATGAAAGACGGCGCCGTGGTCCAGGCCCTCCAGGCCGTCCTCCTCACAGCAGGTGATAAAGACCTGTCCGCCGGTGATGCGGTGGAGGACGAATTCCCGCCGCCGGTGGTCCAGCTCGCTGAGCACGTCGTCCAGCAGCAGCACCGGCCACTCCCCGGTGTCGTCGTGAAAAATCTCCCGGCAGCCCAGCTTCAGGGAGAGGGCGGCCGTCCGGGTCTGGCCCTGGGAGGCGTAGGTCTTGGCCTCCAGGCCGTTGACGCGCACCGTCAGATCGTCCTTGTGGGGGCCGGTGAGGCACTGCCGGGCCTCCAGCTCGGCCTGGCGGTGGGTCCGCTGGTGCTCGAGCACCCCCTCGAAGATCTCCCGGGTGGGCCCCAGGGGGTCGGCCACGGTGCTCACCGTGGCGTAGTCCAGCTCCAGCCGCTCCCGCCCGCCGGAGAAGTCGGCGTGGACGGCGGCGGCCGTCTCCCGGAGCCGCCGGAGGAAGTGGGCCCGGTAGTGGATGAGCACCGCCCCCGCCTGGGCCATCTGGAAGCTGAAGTCGTCCAGGGCGTCCAGCAGGGCGGGCTTTTCCTCCCAGTCCCGGAGGATACGGGTCTTGTGCTCGTGGAGCCGCCTGTACTGCCCCAGGGCGGCGGCGTACCGGGGCCGGAGCTGGCAGATGCACTCGTCCAAAAACCGCCGCCGCTCCGCCGCCCCCGCCCGGATGAGGGAGAGGTCCTCCGGGCAGAAAAGGACGGTCTGCAGGATGCCGGAGAGCTCCCCGGCGGTCTTGAGCTTCACCCCGTTGGAGGAGAGCTGCCGCCGCTGCCCCCGGCGAAGGGCGGCCTCCAGCCGGAAAACCCGCTCCCGGGCCTCCACCGTGGCCCGGATGCGGGCGGACTGGGCCTCCAGGCGGATGAGCTCCCGGTCGTACCTGGCCCGGTGGGAGGCGGCGGTGGAGAGATAGGCCACCGCCTCCAGCAGGTTGGTCTTGCCCTGGGCGTTCTCCCCGTAGATGACGTTGACGGCGGGGGAGAAGGCGGCCTCCAGACGGCGGTAGTTGCGGAAATCCTCCAGCGCCAGGGCGGTCACCCTCATTGGACGGTGAGCTCCACGCCCTCCAGGGCCACCACGTCTCCCGGCCGGAGCTTCTTCCCCCGCATGGTGCAGGTCTCTCCGTTGACCCGGACCTCCCCGGCCTGGATGGCCTCCTTGGCCTCGCCGCCGGTCTCCATGACCCCGGCGAACTTCAAAAGGGCGTCCAGCTTGATGAACTCCGTCTGGATCTTCACGGTCTCTTTCTGCATGGCTGCCTCCCGATCACGTCTCCGGGCGCTGCCGGAGCATCTCTTCAAACAGGGCGTACACCTCCGGCAGCACCCGCTTGAGGGCCACCGGCTTGTCCTTTTTCCGGTCGTAGAAGAAGTGGCCGGAGGTCCCCTCCGCCCGGAGGACCCCGGTGGCGGCGTCCACCATCCGGTAGGAGAGGGTGAGCTTGGCGGGGGAGAGCCGCTCCACCCGCAGGTGGATGGCCACCGTCTCCCCGAACCGGGTCATGGAGCGGTATTTGCAAAAGACGTCGGTGACGGCGAAGTCGATGCCCGCCGCCACCGCCCTCTCGTAGCCCCAGCCCAGCTGGTCCAGGAAGTCGGTGCGGGCCTCCTCCATCCAATGGATATAATTCCCATGATAGACCACGCCCATGCCGTCGGTCTCGTAAAACTGGGCCTTTCTCAGGTAGGGTCGCAGCTCCATGTCACTCCCCCGCCTTCAGCCGCACGGGCAGGACCATATAGAGGAAGTTCTCCTCCCCCTCGGCGGGGAGGATGACGCAGGGGGCCACTCCGGAGCTGAGCTCCAGCCGCACCTTGTCGGTGGGGGCGGCCTTCAGGGCGTCCATGAGGTAGCGGTTGTTGAAGCCGATCTCCAGATCCCCCCCGTCGCCGGAGATGGGGCACTGGTCGGCGGCGTCGCCCACGCCGGTCTTGGTGGTGATGCGCAGCACGTTGTCCCCAAAGACGCAGCGCAGGGGGGATTTGAGCTTATCGGAGATAATGAGGGAGACCCGGTCGATGGAGGTGAGGAGGGTCTTGGTGTCCCCCTCCACCCGGATGGGGTTGTTCCGGGGGATGGCCTGGCGGTAGGCCAGAAATTCCCCCTCCAGCCGGCGGGAGACCAGCATGGTGTCCCCCATGCGGAACATGACGTGGCGGTCGCCCTCGATGACCAGGGCCTCCTCCTGGCTGTCGGAGCAGATCTTCTCCACCTCGCCCAGGGCGGCGCCGGGCACCACGAAGGAGAAGGAGGGGGCCCCGTCCTTTTCCAGAATGGGCTCCCGGCGGAGGGCCAGGCGGTAGCCGTCCACGCTCACCATGGTGAGGCCCTCGGCGCTCACCTCGAAGAGGGAGCCGGTGTGGATGGGCCGGGACTCGTTGTCGCTGACGGCGAAGATGGTCTGGCGGATCATGGCCCCCAGCTTGTCCCGGGAAATGGAGAAGCTGTTCTGGTCCTCCACGGCGGGGAGCTCGGGGAAGTCCTCCGGGTCGGTGGCCAGGATGTTGAACTTGCTCATGCCGCAGGTGATGTTCACCAGGTAGCTGTCGGCGGAGAAGGAGACCACGTCGTCGGGGAGCTTGCGGACGATCTCGCCGAAGAGCCGGGCGGAGAGCACCAGGCTGCCGGGCCGGTCGATCTGGGCCGGGACCACCGAGCGGATGCCGGTCTCCAGATTGTAGCCGGTCAGGCGCAGCTGGTCCCCGGCCTCCACCAGGATGCCCTCCAGGGCCGGAATGGAGCTCTTGGGGGAGACGGCCCGGGCCGTGGTGGCGATGGCCGCCTGAAGGAGTGCTTTTTCACAGGAAAACTTCATGGGTTGGGTTCCCTTCCTTTCGTGCTCCGCTCGTTTTTGAGGAGAGGAGAGGATAAAAAATAGAAATAGTACTCGTAGTATAAAAAAATGTGGAAAAAACGGGGAAACCCCTGAGGGGGAAGGACTGCGGCCTCCACAGGGGGTGTGGACGAAAGCCGGGAGTTTCCACACCCGTCAAAAAGAGGGGGAAATTTGTCCACAGGGTGTTGTCCACATATCCACAAAAGCCGGTGGAAAGGACCGAAGGGGACTTTCCAGTAGGAAATGAGTATTTATGCATGAGTTGCATGAAGTTGCACGGACGGCATCCAGCGCCATGCAGGATCTCCGTCATTTTCAGCGCCCCCCTCTTTGTTGTTCTGAGGGCCTCTCTCTGTCATTCTGAGCGTCCCTTCTTTGTCATTCTGAGCCGAAGGCGAAGAATCCGCATCCCCCGTCTTTGTGCGTAACAGGAAGGAAAAGGGACGGGAGTACGGATTCTTCGGCCTAACGGCCTCAGAATGACAGGGTAGGGACGTGGTTCTTCTGTGTGTGGGGCGCGACGATTCGGCGCGCCGGCCTTACTCATACCGGGCGTTGATATTGGCCCGGATGTCTTTGATGACCTCGGAGATCTCGGGGGTGGTTTTCTTGAGCTTTTCGATGCGCTCGATGGAGTGGAGGACGGTGGTGTGGTCCCGGTTTTCGAACTCCCGGCCGATCTCCTTCAGGGAGAGGTTGGTCATCTCCCGGATGAGGTACATGGCCACCTGCCGGGCCAGGGCGGTGTCCTTGGTGCGGCCCTGGCCCCGGAGGGCGCTGTTTTCGATGTTGTAGAAGCTGCACACCTCTTCGATGATGACGTCGGAGGTGGGCATGATGTCGGTGGGGTCCTTGAACATGTCCCGGACGGCCCGGGTGACGGTGGCGGCGTCGATGCTGCTCCCCTCCAGGTCCCGGAGGGCCATGATCTTGTTGACGGTGCCCTCGATCTGCCGGACGTTGGCGGTGATGTTCTCGGCCACGTACTGCAAAACGGCCTCGGGCAGCTCCACCCCCATGCGGATGGCCTTGTTTTTGATGATGGCCATGCGGGTCTCGTAGTCGGGGGGCTGGATGTCGGCGATGAGGCCCCACTCGAACCGGGTCTTGAGCCGGTCCTCCAGCTTGAGCATCTCCTTGGGGGGACGGTCGGCGGTGAAGACGATCTGCTTTCTCGTCTCGTAGAGGGTATTGAAGGTGTGGAACATCTCCTCCATGGTGGAGTCCTTGCCGGCGATGAACTGCACGTCGTCCATCAAAAAGACGTCGGCGGCGCGGAACTTCTCCCGGAACTCCTGGTTGCGGCCCTCCCGGATGGCCTGGATGAGCTCGTTGGTGAAGGCGTCGCCCTTGATATAGACGATGCGGTAGTCCGGGTGCTCGTTGTGGATCTTGTGGGCGATGGCGTAGAGCAGGTGGGTCTTGCCCAGGCCCGACTCCCCGTAGATGAAGAGGGGGTTGTAGTTCATGGCCGGGTGGTCGGCCACCGCCCGGGCGGCGGCGTGGGCGAACTTGTTGGAGGAGCCCACCACGAACCGCTCAAAGGTGTATTCCTCCGTGCCGGGGAGAAAGCTCTCGTCCCTGGGCCGGTTCCCCAGCTTCCGGCGCTCCAGGTCGCCGCTTCCCAGCACCTCCACCTGGAAGTCGGCGGAGAAGAGCTCGTGAAGGGCCTTCTGGATGGGGGGAAGGTAGCGGGAGACGATGATGTCCCGCTTGAAGTCGGAGGGGGTGTGGAGGATAAATTTGTCCCCCTCCATGGACACGGCCACCGTGTCGTCGAACCAGGTGTGGATGGTGGTGGCCGTCATGTCCGCCTCCATGAGGGTGAGGACGCGGGACCAGATATCGGCGGCGGAATTCATCTCGGGACCTCCTTTTTTATGGATGTCTCCCGTTCCAAGACAGCAAAGCGGCACCCTTAAAGGCGGACCTTCAAGGATGACGGCGGCGCTCCCCGGATGGAAGCCTCTCTATATATGGGCGCCCAAGGGCCCTGCGTTGCACGGATACGTACACATTATAACAAAAATAATGGAGGGTGGCAATAAGTTTTCCACATCCATCTCCACTTTTCCACAGCCCAAATCCCTGGAAAAAGTACCCCTGCCACAACATGTTGTGTGGAAGGGAAACTCCTTGACATATATAGAAAAACCACAGAAAATATAGTTGACAGTGGGGGAAAGCATGGGATATAATAAGCACTGCGTCCTGAAAAGGGGGACGTATGCCCATTTGACGACCGCGGCCGGTCTCCGGTCGTTGTGGTGGACGGGCCCTGCCCGTTTCCAGGAACCATACAGGAGGTGTTCAAGACATGAAGCGTACCTATCAGCCCAAGAAGCTCCAGCGTTCCAAGGTCCATGGCTTCCGCAAGCGCATGGCCGACCGGAATGGCCGGAAGGTCCTCTCCCGCCGCCGCGCGAAGGGCCGCGCCCGCCTGTCCTACTAAAAGGCATGAGGGACCGACTGAATAGAGCGTCTTAAAGGGGCGGGGGAGAGGATTCCCACCGCCCCTGCCGTGCATCCGGCGGTTTTTCCGCCGGGTCCGGCCACAGGGGGGAGCCAGGCTTGAAGTTCACCGTCACCATGAAACGCAACCACGAATTTCAGCGGCTCTACCGCAGGGGAAAGAGCGCCGCCAGCCCCTATCTGGCCCTCTACTGCCGGAAAGGCCGCCGGGGAGAAAACCGGCTGGGCTTTACGGTGGGGAAGAAGGTGGGCGGCGCCGTCCAGCGCAACCGGGTCCGCCGCCGTCTGCGGGAGATCTACCGCCTCCATGAGGACGAGCTCCTGCCCGGCCACGACATCGTGGTGGTGGCCCGGGTGAAGGCGGTCTACGCCCGGTACGGACAGCTGGAGCGCTCCTTCCTGGCCCTGGCCGACAAGCTGGGCCTGAGAAAGAAGGCGGAGGGATGAAGCGCCTCCTTCTGCTGCTCATTCGGTTCTACCGCGCCCACATCTCGCCCGCCCGACCTCCCTGCTGCCGCTTCATCCCCACCTGTTCGGCCTACGCCCTGGAGGCGGTGGAGAAGTACGGAGCCTGGAAGGGCGGCTGGCTGGCCCTGCGCCGCGTGCTCCGGTGCCAGCCCTTCCACAGGCAAGCGAGCATCGAATACGACCCGGTGCCCTGAGCGCCGGGCGTCCGCCCGCCGGCCCGCCTGAATCTTACGTGGAGGCAAGCAAATGGATTTCGCTTACTACATTCTCATGCCCTTTTCCTGGCTGCTTCAGTTTTTCTATGACCTGACGGGGGGATACGGCTTCGCCCTCCTCCTCTTCGCCGTGGTGGTCAAGCTCATCCTCTTCCCCTTCTCCCTGAAGGGCAAGAAGAGCATGATCCAGATGAACATGCTCCAGGGCAAGATGCAGCAGATCCAGCGCAAATACCCCAACGACAGGGAGCGGCAGAACCTGGAGCTCCAACGGCTCTATGAGAAGGAGAAGGTCAGCCCCATGGGCGGCTGCCTGTGGTCCCTCCTCCCCATCTTCATCCTGCTGCCCCTGTACGCCATCGTCCGCCAGCCCCTCAAGTATCTGATGGGCCTCACCGAGGACCAGATCACCCAGCTCATCGAGGTCCTCAACACCTTTACCCAGACCGCCATCGACCCCTCCAGCAACGTCTACTTCCAGCTCACCGCCTCCAACGTCCTCTACCAGAACTTTGACGCCGTGGTGAGCGATCCCAGCGTGGCCGCCTTTGCCGGCCAGCTCAAGCAGCTCAACTTCTCCTTCCTGGGCATGAGCCTGGACGTCATCCCCAACTGGAAGATCTGGGCCGGACCCTTTGACTGGAACACCATCGGCACCTTCCTGCTGCCGGTGATTTCCGCCGCCACCGGCCTTCTGATGTCGGTCATCTCCGTGCGGACCAACCAGCTCAGCAAGGGCCAGGAGATGAGCGAGCAGGCCAAGAGCACCAACCGGACCATGATGATCATGTCCCCGGTGATCTCCCTGTGGGTGGGCTACTCCATGCCCGCCGCCATGAGTATCTACTGGCTGGGCAACAACGTGCTGTCCATCCTCCAGGAGTTCGTGGCCGGCCGGATGCTCAAGAAGGACTACGAGGCGGCCGCCGCCGCCCGGGCCGAGCAGCTGCGCCAGGAGAAGGAAGAGGAGAAGCAGCGCCGCCGGGAGGCCGCCGAGCGCAAGGCCCAGGCCATCGCCGACGCCAAGGCCAACAAGGGCAAGAAGAAGGCCAAGCCCGAGGAGGAGAAGAAGAAGAGCGACGCCTCCGTCATCGACGTCAGCCGGGTGGGCATCCGCGCCTACGCCCGGGGCCGGGCCTACGACCCCTACCGGTACAGCCCCGACGGCCCCACCCCCTACAAGAACCCCGGCGCCCCGGTGGACGAGACCGCCGTGGAAAAGGCCCTGGAGAAGAAGTCCGACCGCCTTCAGGCGGTGGCCGCCGAGGGCCTGGCCGACGAGCTCATCATGGACGAGCTGAAGCCCGCCGAGACCACGGAGACCGCCGAGGCCGCCGCGCCCGCGGAAGTCCCTGAGACCGCCGGGGCGGAGGCCCCTGAGGCCCCCGAGTCGGAGGCCGCCGAGCGCAAGGCCCAGGCCATCGCCGACGCCAAGGCCAACAAGGGCAAGAAGAAGGCC
>DXDV01000210.1 GCA_019115345.1 Candidatus Intestinimonas stercorigallinarum
GGTGGAGACCAACTGCTCCTTCGAGGTGCTCATCCACCTCCAGCGGGACGCCCTCTCCGCCGAGGTGGCCAGGGCCCTGTTCGCATGACGGCCCATCGCCACATGGAAAGGAGGGTGTAACGTGGCCAAGAAACGGAACGAATACGACTACCTCTATATCTCCGCCCGCATCCACGCCATGGAGAACAAGCTCCTGACCCGGGAGCGGATGGAGCGGATGCTCTCCGCCCGCAGCGCGGAGGAGGCGGCCAAGGTGCTCGCCGAGTGCGGCTACGGGGACTTTCCAGCCCTCACCCCCGCCGGCATCGAGGAGGCCCTGGACCAGGCCCGGCTCGCGCTCTTCGCCGAGCTGCGCAAGGCGGCCCCCGACCCCGCCATCGTGGACGTGTTCTGCATCAAGTACGACTACCACAACGCCAAGGTCCTCCTGAAGGCCGAGGCCACCGGCCAGTCCCCCGACCCGCTGCTGCTGGACGCGGGACGCTATCCCGCCGCCAAGCTCAAGGAGGACTACCTCCAGGGGGAGCTGGGGCGGTACAGCCCCGCCTTCGCCCAGGCGGTGGCGGAGGCCAGGGAGCTCCTCTCCTCCAGCGGCGACCCCCAGGCCGCCGACCTGCTGCTGGACCAGGCCTACTACGCCGAGATGCTCGCCGCCGCCCAGGCCGCCGGCAGCCCCTTCCTGGAAGGCTACGTCCGGCTGTCCATCGACGGCACCAACCTGCGCTCGGTGGTCCGGGCGGCCCGGATGGGCAGGGGGGCCGACTTCCTCCACCGGGTGCTGCTGCCCCAGGGGAACGTCAAGACCGACAGCCTCCTCTCCGCCGGCGCCGGCGCCGCCGACCTGGCCGGGCTCTTTACCCATACCTACCTCACCGCGGCGGCCCAGGCGGGCGCCGAGGCCATGCGGGGGGGCCCTCTCACCCAGTTCGAGCGGCTGTGCGACAACGCCCTCACCGCCTACCTCTCCCAGGGCAAGCGGGTGGCCTTCGGGGAGCACCCCCTCATCGGCTACCTCTACGCCAAGGAGAACGAGCTGACCACCATCCGGATCATCCTCACCGGCCGTCTGGCCGGCCTGGACGCCGAGACCATCCGGGAAAGGCTGCGTGAGAGCTATGTCTAACGAGAACTACCGCGTCGCCGTGCTGGGCGACCAGGACAGCGTGCTGGGCTTCCGGGCCCTGGGGCTGGACGTCTACCCCGCCGAGACGCCGGAGGAGGGCCGTGAGCTCCTCCACCGGCTGGCCCGGGAGAACACCGCCATCATCTACCTCACCGAGGCGCTGGCCGCCGGGCTGGAGCCCGAGATCGCCCGGTACAAGGACGCCCTCACCCCCGCCATCATCCTCATCCCCGGCAAGTCGGGCTCCCTGGGCATCGGCATGGCCAATGTGAAGAAGTCGGTGGAGCGTGCCGTGGGCGCGGACATCCTGTAAGCGTCCGAGCCATCGCGAGCAGGCGAGGCGTGATATCTGTAAGCGTCCGAGCCGTCGCGGGCGGCCCGTGACCGAGCCCGCATCTGTGAAATCACCCGAAAGAAGGTCGATATATTTGAGCAGCGGAAAGATCGTCAAAGTCTCCGGACCGCTGGTGGTGGCCACCGGACTGACCGACGCCAATATGGCCGACGTGGTCCGGGTGGGTGAGCAGCGCCTCATTGGAGAGATCCTCACCATGAACGGCGACTCCGCCTCCATCCAGGTCTACGAGGAGACCTCCGGCCTGGGCCCCGGCGCGGCGGTGGAGACCACCGGCTCCCCCCTGTCCGTGGAGCTGGGCCCCGGCCTCATTGAAAACATCTACGACGGTATCCAGCGCCCCCTGGAGAGCATCATGAAGATCGCCGGCTCCAACATCACCCGCGGCATCGAGGTCCCCGCCCTGGACCGGGAGAAGAAGTGGGACTTCAAGGCCACCGCCCAGGTGGGGGATAAGGTCACCGGCGGCGACGTGATCGGCACCGTCCAGGAGACCACCTCCGTCCTCCACAAGATCATGATCCCCCCCAGGCTCAGCGGCACCATCTCCTCCATCCAGTCCGGCTCCTTCACCGTGCTGGACACGGTGGCGGTGCTCACCGACGACAAGGGGGAGAAGCACGCCCTCACCATGACGCAGAAGTGGCCCGTCCGCGTGGGCCGGCCCTATAAGCAGAAGTATCCCCCCAGGACCCCCCTGCTCTCCGGCCAGCGGATCGTGGACGCCCTCTTCCCCGTGGCCAAGGGCGGCACCGCCGCCATCCCCGGCCCCTTCGGCTCGGGCAAGACCGTCATGCAGCACCAGCTTGCCAAGTGGTCCGACGTGGACATCGTGGTCTACATCGGCTGCGGCGAGCGGGGCAACGAGATGACCGACGTGCTCCGGGAGTTCCCCGAGCTGGTGGACCCCCGCACCGGCGAGTCCCTGATGAAGCGGACCGTCCTCATCGCCAACACCTCCGACATGCCGGTGGCCGCCCGTGAGGCGTCCATCTACACCGGCATCACCATCGCCGAGTACTTCCGCGACATGGGCTACGACGTGGCCGTCATCGCCGACTCCACCTCCCGCTGGGCCGAGGCCCTGCGTGAGATGTCCGGCCGCCTGGAGGAGATGCCCGGCGAGGAGGGCTACCCCGCCTACCTCTCCTCCCGCCTGTCCCAGTTCTACGAGCGCGCCGGCATGGTGGAGTGCATCTGCTCCGACGAGAACCGCCGGGGCTCCCTGACCGCCGTGGGCGCCGTGTCCCCTCCCGGCGGCGACCTGTCCGAGCCTGTCTCTCAGGGCACCATGCGCATCGTTAAGGTGTTCTGGGCCCTGGACGCCCAGCTGGCCTACAAGCGCCACTTCCCCGCCATCAACTGGCTCAACTCCTACTCCCTGTACCTGGACTCCCTGAAGCCCTGGTATGACGAGCACCTGGGCAAGCAGTTCATGATG
>DXDV01000211.1 GCA_019115345.1 Candidatus Intestinimonas stercorigallinarum
GCCTCAGAATGACGGGGAGTGTGGTTCTTCTCTTTATGACAAAGAGGGGACGCTCAGAATGACAGAGGAGATGCGCGGCGGCTCAGCCACAGCCGTCTCCCTTGCCCCGGCGGGTGAGGAGACCGGCCAGCTCCCCCAGCAGCGCGGCGCAGAGGGGCACGGCGCAGAAGGGGAGGGCGGTGTAGTTATAGACCAGGGGGACGGCGGGCAGGAAGCAGAAGGCGCACAGGAGGGGGTAGAGGGGGCAGAAGCCCTGCCGCCGGGCCAGGGAGAGCCCCGAGCAGAAGGCGCCCACCGGGAGGAGCAGATAGAGGCAGACCAGGCCCGTGAGCACCGGCACGTCGGGGGGGTCGAAAAAGTCGAGGACCACGGGGAGCAGGAAGCAGAGGAGAATGGCGAAGGGGAGGTAGGGCAGGGTCTCCTTCCACTTGAGGGGGGAAGGCCCTGGGGAGAGCCCCAGCTTCTCCCGGATGGCGGCCACCTCGGCGTACCAGCCCACCCAGCGGCCCAGCCACACCAGCAGGTAGATGAGGAGGAGCAGCAGGAGGAGGAAGGGCAGCTCCCGGAAACCGAAGTTGAGGAGCACCCAGGCGGAGAGGGTGGCGGCCATGACGGCGAAGTGGAGGAGGGTCCGCCGGACCAGGGCGGGGCCGTCGTCGGCGAAGGGAAGGGTGGCCACGCCGATCTCGGCGCCGAAGGCGAACCAGAGGAGGAGACCCAGAACGGCCCCCAGGGCCTCGGGCACATGGGCATTGTAGCAGAAGGTAAAGGCCAGGCGCAGAGTGACGCCGAAGATGGCGCCGGGCTGGGTGAGGAAGGCCAGGAGCAGGTATGCGGCCACCCCCAGGACGCCGCCGGCCAGGCCGCGTCTCATGGCCTGCTTTTTGTCGGGAAAGAGCATCGTGAGCCCTCCTTTCAGAGATCCAGTGCCTCTTTGATCTTCTTCACGTACCGCCGGGAGACGTAGCACACCGTCCCCCCGGCCAGGGTCATGCGGATGGTGCCGGTGAGGGAGAGGTCTAGGGCGGCGACCTTTTTGAGGTTGACGATCTCGGAGTGGGAGATGCGGACGAAGGTGTGCCGGTCCAGCTTCCCCTCCAGCTCGTAGAGCCGCTCCCGCAGGTCGTAGACGCCCCCGGCGGTCTGGGCCTTCACCCCTTTGTCCTCCCCGTAGCACCGGAGGAGGTCCTCCTCCCGGAGAGGGAAGGCGGTCTCCCCCCGCCAGCCGGTGAGGCCTCCGCCCCCCTCCAGTCGGGCGGCCAGGGCCTTCACCTCGTCGGTGAGGGCGGGGGCGGTGATGGTCACCGTGAGCCCCCCGGCGGCGGGGTCGATGCATACCTTCACGTCCATAAGACCTCCCTCCTTTCACCCCCAGTATACGAAAAAGGGGACCGCCTGTCCATGGGAAAGAGACAGACGGTCCCGGGCGGAGGATAGGCGGTCGGCGGGGGCGGCCCCGCGCCGCGAAGCCAGGCAAAGGAGCGCGGCGCATGGCAAAAACATACCGGCGTCCTTCCGCCTTCTGGGAGCGGAGGGGCGCCGGTATGGATGGGTTCAGGTTTTTTCCTCAAAGGACACGCCGCAGTTGCGGCAGGTGATGGAGACCTTGCCCTTTCCCCTGGGGACCCGGAGCTGCTGGCCGCAGTTGGGGCACTTGAAGTAGCGGTGCTCCTTGTCCCGGTGGATGGTCCGCCGGAGCTTGACCCAGCGGATGACGGGACCGGCCAGGGAGAGGAACTTGGCGTTCTCCGCCCGGCGGCGGGTGAAGTTCCGGGAGAGGGCCCG
This sequence comes from Candidatus Intestinimonas stercorigallinarum, assembly GCA_019115345.1. GTDB lineage: Bacteria > Bacillota > Clostridia > Oscillospirales > Oscillospiraceae > Intestinimonas > Intestinimonas stercorigallinarum. The sequence continues at coordinate 1,786 of DXDV01000211.1, forward strand.
GAAGAGGACCGCCGCCACACACAGAAAGTAGAGGTAGTAGAGCACAGAGGTATCCAGAAAAAGGTCCAGCAGGGAGAGGACCAGGGCCGTCCACGTGAGGAAGATGTTGAGCTGGTCCCAGCCGTACCGGCCATAGAGCAGCCGCTGTATGAAATTCATGACCGACGCCTCCTTGCGATCGGGCCCAAGGACCTTATTTTTACATATTTATCATAGCCGCAGGATGTGTACACGTCAAGAAAGCAATCGTAAACAAAATGTGAATTGTACCACGGACACGCCGGGGCGGCGGGGAAAGGGCCGAAAGTGCCGCCGTTTGGAGACAAACACGGGTCAGCGGCAGGAAAACTCCTGTAAGAAAATAGAAGGAGAAGGAAGAAAAACCAAGCAGGCCCGTCAGCTTGCCCCATTTTTGGCCCCTCCGGCGGCCCTTCCGTGGAAAAATTGTTGTCTCCAACGGGAGAAAAATTCTCCCGTTGGAGACAAGCGAAACTCGGGCGCAAAAGAGGATATCCCGCAAATTGTGACCAGCTTTTCAAAAAAAAACGCAAAAAGGCGTTTTTTCTGCGGTCAAGCAAATTGGCACCCGACTTGCAATAATCAGGGGCGGCTCCCGGCCCGGACGGCGTTGCCGGCACGGCGCCCGGCAGGAGAGCTCCGCGAGAAACCAATGGAGAGGAACAAAAGGAGGTCTTTCTTTTGCGGGAAGAATTTGAAAAGGTTGTCTCCACAGTGGAGAACATTCGGGTGGCCCAGGAGGGGAACATCGTCATTGTGACCATGAACCGCCCCAAGGCCCTCAACGCACTCAACGACCAGACCCTGAACGAGCTGGACCAGATCTTCACCTGCCTGGAGAACGAGCCCGAGATCCTGGGCGTCATCATCACCGGAGAGGGCAAGGGCTTTGTGGCCGGCGCCGACATCTCCCAGATGCAGTACTACGGAAGCGAGGAGGGCCGCAGCTACGCCAACCGGGCCCAGACCCTCTTCAACAAGATCGAGGCGCTGGAAAAGCCCGTCATCGCCGCGGTCAACGGCTACGCGCTGGGCGGCGGCTGCGAGCTGTCCATGAGCTGCGACATCCGCATCGCCTCCGAGAAGGCCGTGTTCGGCCAGCCCGAGGCCAACCTGGGCGTCATCCCCTGCTTTGGCGGCACCCAGCGGCTGCCCCGTCTGGTGGGCACCGGCATCGCCAAGGAGCTCATCTACACCGGCCGCCAGGTGAAGGCCGACGAGGCCAAGGCCATCGGCCTGGTCAACAAGGTGGTCCCCGCCGAGGCCCTGCTGGACGAAGCCAAGGCCATGCTGGCCCTCATCACCGCCAAGGCCCCCATGGCCATCCGCTACTCCAAGGTGGCCATCAACCGGGGCATGGACGTGGACCTGCGGGCCGGACTGGAGCTGGAGAAGGACCTGGCCGCCATCACCTTCGGCACCGAGGACAAGCAGGAGGGCATGGACGCCTTCCTGGGCAAGCGCGCCCCCGAGTTCCACAACAAGTGACCTTTTCCCGCCCCCGGCACGGGCGGCAATCATTGAGACTGGAGGATTGTCTGTGACTGCTATTGGTATCATTGGCCTGATCCTGGCCTTTGCGCTGCTGATGTGGATGATCATGAAGGGCTTCAACATCTACCTGACGGTGTTTGCCTGCACCATCGTGGTGGCCCTCACCAGCGGCATGAACCTCTACACGACCTTTACCGACAACTTTATCACCGGATACACCAACTTCTTCAAGAGCTACTACTTCATCTTCCTCACCGGCACCCTCATGGCCAAGGCCATGGATGTGACCGGCATGGCCAAGTCCATCGCCAAGGCCATCACCAAGATCATGGGCACCGATTGGGCCTTCATCTCCGTGCCTCTGGCCTGCGGCATCCTGTGCTACGGCGGCGTCTCCGCCTTCGTGTGCTCCTTCGCCGTGTTCCCCATCGCCCTGCAGGTCTTTAAGGCCGCCGACCTCCCCCGCCGCGGCATCCCCGGCGCCCTGTGCTTCGGCTGCTCCACCTTCGCCATGATCGCCCCCGGCGCCGTGCAGATCCACAACTCCGTGCCCTCCACCAACCTGGGCACCTCCTACATGGCCGGCGCCGTCAACGGCTTCATCTCCTGCGGCGTCATGCTGGTCCTGGGCATGATCCTCCTGCGTATGTGGCTCCAGCGGGCCAGGGCCAAAGGGGAGCACTTCGTGGCCAAAGAGGGCGACGTCTTTGCCGATGACCCCAATGAGAAGCTGCCCAACCCCATTGTCTCCCTGGTGCCCCTCATCATCGCCATCGTGCTCATCAACGTGAAGATCAACGGGCAGGCCATCGCCCCCGTGGAGGTGGGCATCCTGGCCGGCGCCATCTCCGCCGTGGTCCTGGCCTACAAGCACATCGAGCTCAAGGCCCTGCCCAAGCACTTCGCCGACGGCGCCGCCATGGCCCTGCTGTCCATCACCAACACCTGCGCCGTCAACGGCTTCGGCGGCGTGGCCTCCGCCAGCCCCGTCTTTGACACCATCGTGGACGCCATGATCAACATCCCCGGCCCCAAGCTCCTCAGCCTGGTCATCGGCACCACCGTCATCGCCGGCCTGTGCGGCTCCGCCTCCGGCGGCCTGGGCATCGCCGTGCCCATCCTGGGTCCCGCCTACACCAACCTGGGCTTCTCCGCCGCCACCGTCCACCGCATCATGGCCCTCTCCTCCGCCGCCCTGGACTCCCTGCCCCACAACGGCTACATCGTCACCGTCACCAACGGCCTGTGCAAGGAGACCCACAAGGACTCCTACGGCCTCACCTTTATTCTCACGGTGCTGGTGCCCTTCATCGGCTCTCTGGTGGGCGTGGCCCTGTTCACGCTCTTCCCCAACCTGCCGTAACGGCGGCAATTCTCCCTACCACTGGGGCGCCGGCGGCGGATGCCCTGTCCGTCCCGGCGCCCGTCCCATCATAGAAAGGAGCGACCGATCCTATGTTCAAACCCCTGGAGGGCGTGAAAGTCATTGACCTCACCTACTTTGTGGCCGGCCCCGGCGCCGCCCGTATCCTGGCCGACTGGGGCGCCGACGTCATCAAGGTGGAGCCCAGCTTCGGCGATCCTGGCCGGGGCACCGGCGCCACCATGTCCTGCCCCATCGAGAAGGGCTGCAACCCCTTCTACACCGCCTACAACGCCAACAAGCGCGGCCTGTCCCTGAACCTCAAGAGCGAGGAGGGCAAGGCCGTCCTGTACAAGCTCCTGGAGACCGCCGACGTCTTCCTCTCCAGCTACCGCACCGGCGCCCTCAAGCGCCTGGGCCTGGACTACGGCTCGCTGAGCCAGAAGTTCCCCCACCTCATCTGGGCTCAGATCAACGGCTTCGGCGACTTCGGCCCCGCCAAGGACAACGCCGGCTTTGACACCGTGGCCTTCTGGGCCCGCTCCGGCGCCATGATCGACATCACCGAGAAGGATACCTCCCCGGTGAACCCCCTCATCGGCTTCGGAGACGCCACCACCTCCTGCTCCCTGGCCGGCGGCATCAGCGCCGCCCTCTATCAGAAGGCCAAGACCGGCAAGGGCTGCAAGGTCATGATCTCCCTCTTCGCCCAGGCCATCTGGAGCGAGAGCGCCGGCATGGTCTCCACCCAGTACGGCGACGAGTACCCCAAGACCCGCCTCAACCCCGGCTCTCCCGTCATGGACACCTTTAAGAGCGCCGACGACAAGTGGTTCTACATGAGCATCCTGGAGCCCGACCGCTACAACAACGCCCTCTTCAAGGAGCTGGGCCGGGAGGACCTGGTGGACCACCCCGACTACGCCACCGCCGCCGCCTGCAAGGCCCACACCGTCCAGCTGGTGGAGATCCTCAGCGCCGAGTTCGCCAAGCACTCCATGGACGACATCGCCGCCATGTTTGCCCGGGCGGACATCGCCTACGACCGGGTGCAGCACATCAAGGAGGTCCTGGACGATCCCCAGGCCCTGGAGAACATGTACATCGTGCCCGTGGAAAACCGGGACGGCACCGTCACCAAGCAGCCCGCCAGCCCCATCCGCTTCTGCCTCACCGAGCCCACCTGCGTCGAGGACATCGCCCCCACCGTGGACCGTCAGGCTCCCCTGGTGGGCGAGCACTCCGCCGAGATCCTCAAGGAGCACGGCTACTCCGACGCCGAGATCCAGAAGCTCATCGACGACAAGGTCATCCACATCGAGACCCTGTAAGCCCGGGAAAGGAGTATCTCTACTATGACATTCCATCTCACAGAGGACCAGGCCACCATCCAGCAGCTGGCCCGGGAGTTTGCCCAGAGCGAGCTGGCGCCCATCGCGGCCCAGATCGACCAGGAGGAGCGGATCCCCAAGGAGATCATCGAGAAGATGGCGGAGGTCGGCTT
>DXDV01000212.1 GCA_019115345.1 Candidatus Intestinimonas stercorigallinarum
AAAACCTCCGTGGGGAGCGCGTGACGGGACACGGGCGGGAAGGTCACCAGAGAGACCAGCCCTGGGCCTCCCGGTTTTCCAGCACGTCCAGAGCGCCGCACAGCAGGTCGGCGGCGCCGGCCCGGGTCAGGGGCTGGGAGAGGGACAGGGAGCCGTCGGCGTCGGCCTGGAGGACTCCGGCGGTCTCCAGATTCACCGCCGCCTGGAAGGCCCAGGCGGGGGCGGCGTCGTAGTCGGTGTAGAGGGTGGTGACGGCGGCGTCGGTGACCTGGAGCATCCGGTCCAGCAGCACCGCCGCCTCGGCCCGGGTGATGGCCCGCTCCGGGTCAAAGACCACGCCCTCGGCGCTCACCAGCCCCTGGACATAGCCCGACTTGAGGGCGGAGGACACATAGCCCTTGGCCCAGGTGGGGATGGCCTCGTCGTCGGCGAAGCCGGTGCGGGTGACCCCCTCCAGGGCCTCCAAACCCATGGTGTGCATAGCCAGGGTCACAAACTCCTCCCGGCTCACCGTCTGCTCAGGCTGGAAGAAGTAGGCGCCGCCGACGCACTCGCCGATGAGGACCCCCTCCTCGGCCAGGCGCAGGGCGGAGCGGTAGGCGCTCACCCCGTCCATGTCGGCGTAGGTCACCTTGGTGCGGGCCTTTTCGATCTTCACCTTCACGGTGGCGGGCGCAGAGGTGTTGCCCACGGCGTCCACCGCCACATAGGTGAAGGAGTCCTTGCCGGTCTTGTTTTCATAGGGGGTGTAGGTGAAGACGGCGGAGCCGTCCTCCGGCAGGGTGACGGCCCCCCGGGCGGGCTTGTCCACCAGCCGGAAGGTGAGCAGGTCCCCCTCCGGGTCCACGGCGGAGAACTGGCCCTGGGCGGCCACATTCTTATAGGTGCTCAGCTCCAGGTCCTGGGCGATGGGGGCGGAGTTTTCCGCCGTGAGCAGGTAGAGGTCCACCCGCACGTCCGCCCCGCTGGAGCCGTCGGCAAAGACCGGGGTGAAGGTGAAGCTGGTGGTGGCGGCGGTGGGGGCGGCGTTGGGGCGGAAGGCCATGCCGGAGACGGCCTCCAGGGCCACGGCCTCGCCGACGGCCAGGTCCATGCCCCCCAGAGTCAGGACGCCGGCGTTGGAGTCGGGCAGGGAGGTGAGGACGATGGAGTCCAGGGCCTCCTCCCCCTGCTCCACCACGAAGTCGTCGGGGGAGAAGGAAAAGACCTGGTCGGCGGTGCCGTTCTTGGCAAAGGCGGCCACGGCGGGGGCCGCGTCCTCGCCGGCGGGCAGCTGGGCGGAGACGGGCAGGGCCAGGAGCGCCGCCAGGGCGGCCAGCGCCAGCAGCAGCGCCCCACGGCGGCGGGAACGGGGAGAGTTCAAAACAAAGACCTCCTTCAATGACACAGGGTCAGGGTGTGGTCTTAGTTTGGACGCTTGCCGTGAGATTATTCCAGCCGGGCAGGAAGAAGCTTCCCCCTCAGGAGAGCTGCCCCCGGTCCCGCAGCCAGCTGGGGAGGGAACGGGTCTTTACGCCGGAGACCAGGCCCATGCAGGCGTAGAGGGTGATGATGGAGGAGCCGCCGTAGCTGAAAAAGGGGAGGGTGAGCCCCACCACGGGGAAAATATAGAGGCACATGCCGATGTTGATGCAGGTCTGTAAGAGGAGCATGGCGGCGTAGCCCATGGCGATGTAGGCGGACATGGGGCTGTTGGCCCGCCGGGCCACCCAGATGCACCGGAGGATGATGGCCGAGAGCAGGAGGATCACCGCCAGGCAGCCCGCCATGCCCAGCTCCTCGCCGCACACGGCGAAGATCTCGTCGGTGTACCGGGCGGGGAGGGCCTCCTCCGAGGCGCTCTGGGTCTGGGTGCCCTGGAGATAGCCCTGGCCGAAGAGGCCGCCGCTGCCGATGGCCAGGATGCTGCGGCTCTGCTGCCAGCCGCGGCCCTGGGTCTGCTGGTAGAGGGTCTCCGGGTTGCCGGTGATGTGGTCGATGACCACGGTGAAGCGCTCCTGGATATAGCTTGGCAGATGGGGCCAGGCCAGAAAGACGGCGGCGGCCATGGCGATGAGGCCCAGGAGGAACCAGCGCTTTTTCACGCCGGCGGTCCAGGCCATGATGACGAAGAGCCCCAGGTAGACCAGGGACATGCCGAAGTCCCCGGAGACCACGGCGATGAGCCCCGCCATAAAGAGGGTATGCCCCGCCAGCTGGACCACCGAGGTGAAGCGGCTGATGCCCCAATCCTGGAGCTGGCGGCACTGGTAGGCCAGCAGCAGGACGAAAAAGACCTTGGCCACCTCGGCGGGCTGGATGTTCACCGGCAGGAAGGGAAAGGCCAGCCAGGAGTTGTTGCCGGTGGTCTCGGCCCCCACGCCGAAGGGGGTGAGGAGGAGAAGGATGATAAAGACGTTGAAGCCGAACATCCACTTCCAGCTCTTCTCGGTGAAGAGCTCCACGTCCACGAAGGACATGACGAAATAGACCACCACCCCCAGGGCGATGGCCGCCAGTTGGATGGGGACGAAGCGGGCGCCGGAGACCCCCATGAAGCGGGTGGCGCTGTAAATGAGGGCCACCCCGAAGAGGGAGGCGGCCAGGATAAGGGCGAGGAGGACCAAGTCCGCCTTGCGGAAAAATTCTTTGACCCAGTCGGTGAGCCACACGGGCTGTGAACACTCCTTTGCGGGGCCGCCGGGCGCGGGGTCCGGCGGGCGGTGAAAAAACAAGGCTTAACGGACCATATTGTATCACGTTGCGCGGGACTCGTAAACAGGTTTTACAGCGGGGATGATTTGTGCTATAATCGTCTGGATACCATGCGCGGGCATCCGCGCCGGAGGAGAGGAGGGGCGCCCATTGGAGCAAGTGACCAACAGCCCGGCGGAGACCGAGGCCCTGGGGGCGGCTCTGGCGGAGGAGCTGAAGCCGGGGGCGGTGGTGGCCTTCACCGGGGACCTGGGGGCGGGAAAGACCGCCTTTGTCCGGGGGCTGGCCCGGGGACTGGGGATCGGGGAGCGGGTGACCAGCCCCACCTTCACCATCGTCAACGAGTACGAGGGGGGGCGGCTGCCCCTGTTCCACTTCGACATGTACCGGCTGGACAGCGCCGACGAGCTCTTCGACATCGGCTGGGAGGACTACCTGGCCCGGGGAGGGGTGTGCGCCGTGGAGTGGAGCGAAAAGGTCTCCGAGGCCCTGGAGCCCGGCGCCATCCGGGTGGACATCCGCCGGGGCGGGGACGACGGCCAGCGGGTCGTCACCATCGAGAGGGGGGTGGAAGCGTGAAGATCCTGGCTTTGGAGTCCTCCGCCGTGGCGGCTTCGGTGGCGGTGTGCGAGGACGAGACCCTCATCGCCCAGACCTTCCAGCACAGCGGCCTCACCCACAGCCGGACCCTGCTGCCCATGTGCGCCGGCCTGCTGGAGAACTGCGGCCTCACCCTGGCGGAGATGGACGTGGTCGCCGTGGCGGCGGGCCCCGGCTCCTTCACCGGGCTGCGGATCGGGGTGGCGGCGGCCAAGGGGCTGGCCTGGCCGGAGGACAAGCCCTGCGCCGGGGTCTCCACCCTGGAGGCCATGGCCTGGTCCCTGGCCCATGTGGAGGGGGACATCTGCCCCGTCATGGACGCCCGGCGCAGCCAGGTCTACAACGCCCGGTTCCAGGCCGGGGGCGGGACCCTCGCCCGGCTGTGTCCCGACCGGGCCGTCGCCATCGAGGAGCTCTCGGCGGAGCTGGCGGCGCGCAAAAAAACGCAAATACTGGTTGGAGACGGGGCGGAGCTGTGTTATAATGAACTCATCAAGCGGGGCCTGCCGGTGGAGCTGGCGCCGCCCCACCTGCGGCTCCAGAGCGCGTGGGGGGTGGCCCGGGGGGCGCTGGAGCTGGCCCGGGCCGGGAAACTGGTGAGCGCCGGGGCCCTGGCGCCCGTCTACCACCGCCTCTCTCAGGCCGAGCGGGAGCGCCTGGCCCGAGCCGAAACGGCGGCCGCGAAAAACGACAAAGGGGAAGAACGACATGGATGAAATGGTACATATTTTCGACCACCCGCTGATCCAGCACAAGCTGGCCATCCTCCGGGATGAGCGCACCGGCGTCAAGGAGTTCCGGGAGATCGTCTCCGAGATCGCCACCCTCATGTGCTATGAGGCCACCCGGGACCTGCCCACCGAGGAGGTCACCATCAAGACCCCCGTGGGCACCGGCACCTTCCGCACCCTGGCGGGCAAGAAGCTGGCCATCGTCCCCGTCCTCCGGGCCGGCCTGGGCATGGTGGACGGCATTCTCACTCTCATCCCCTCCGCCAAGGTGGGCCACATCGGCCTCTACCGCGACCCCGAGACCCTGGAGCCGGTGGAGTACTACTGCAAGATGCCCACCGACATCGCCGAGCGGGACGTCATCATCCTGGACCCCATGCTGGCCACCGGCGGCTCCGCCTCCGCCGCCATCCAGTTCATCAAGAACTACGACGTCAAGCACATCAAGCTCATGAACATCATCGCCGCCCCCGAGGGGGTGGAGCGGGTCCGGAAGGACCACCCCGACGTGGCCATCTACTGCGCCGCCCTGGACGAGAAGCTCAACGAGCACGGCTACATCGTCCCCGGTCTGGGCGACGCCGGCGACCGGATCTTCGGCACCAAATGATGGCGTGCAGACCTGTCTATGAGACGGCGCGGCTGGCCCTGCGGCTGGCCGCGCCGTCCTTTGCCCCCGCCCTGACCGGCTACTACCGCCGGAACCGGGCCTTTTTCGCCGCCTTCGACCCGGAGCGGGAGGAGGACTTCTTCACCGAGGAGCGCCAGCGCGCCTCCCTGGAGCAGGACGCCGCCCTGGCGGAGGCCGACCGGGGCTATCGGTTCTATGTGTTCCGGAAGGAGGAGCCGGAGACCATCATCGGCATGGTGGGGCTCAACAACCTGGTCCGGGGGGCCTTTCAGTCCTGCTGCCTGGGCTATAAGCTGGACGGGGGACACCTCTGCCTGGGCTACATGACCGAGGCGGTGAAGGCCGCCGCCGACATTGCCTTCACCGATCTGGGGCTCCACCGCATCGAGGCCAATATCATGCCCCGGAACAGGGCCTCCCTCCGGGTGGCGGAAAAGGCCGGCTTTTACCAGGAGGGGCTGGCCCTCAAGTACCTGAAGATCAACGGCGTGTGGGAGGATCACATCCACATGGTCCTCCGCCGGGAGGTCTGGTCCGGGGAGGAGGCGCCGGCCGTTAAATGAGCTGAGGGGCGCGGATGGTTCCATCCGCGCCCCCGGGCTGTCGGAAAAGTCCCCTAAGGGACTTTTCCGACAGCCTGCATCCCGTTACTTTCCCGCCCTCACCAGGGCGGGAAAGTCCTCGCTTCGCTCGCCGCAGCCCTTGCAGGGCAAGAGCTGCGGGGGATGTGATCCCATTCGAGGTGGGCTGCCGCCCCCTCGAGCTCCCCCGCGCCACCGCGGCAGGCTTGCCGTCTTGCGGAGGGTTTTTGACAGTTTGACGGGGCGCGGATGGTTCCATCCGCGCCCCGCGCCGGTTTTTGGCGAAGCCCGTTTTTTGTTCCGGAAAGCGGCGGGGACATTGTTATTGAGATTTTTCCAGGGGTATGGTAATATAATATATTACGTGAGAGCAGTGCCGAATGGGGCCGGGGGCCCCGGCGCGAAGGCGGATGGTCCCATCTCTGAGAGGAGTTTTGCGTGCATGAGAATCGTGGTCCTGGCGGGCGGGCTGAGCCCGGAGCGGAACGTATCCCTGTCCTCCGGCGTCATGGTGGCGGAGGCCCTGCGGAGCCGGGGCCACCGGACGGCCCTGGTAGACCTGTATTTTGGCCTGGAGAACTGGGAGGGGGAGCCGGAGGGGCTCTATGACGCCCCCGCGCCGGCGTCCTGGCGGCGGGTGGACCACGCCGCGCCCGACCTGGAGGAGGTCCGGGCCCGGCGGCGCTGGAAGAGCGGGAGCCAGTTCGGCCCCGGGGTGCTGGAACTGTGCGCCGGCGCCGACGCCGTCTTTCTGGCCCTCCACGGGGCCTGCGGCGAGGACGGACGGGTCCAGGCGGCCCTGGACCTGATGGGCATTCCCTATACCGGCTCGGGATATCTGGGCAGCGCCATCGCCATGGACAAGGACCTCACCAAGCGGCTGTGCGCCCAGGCCGGCATCGACACCCCCCGCTGGCAGGTGCTGCGGTACGGCCGGGAGGACATCCCCGCCCTGAGCCGGAGCCTGGAGCTGCCCCTGGTGCTCAAGCCCATGGACTCCGGCTCCTCCATCGGGGTGTCCATCGCCCATGACCGGGCGGAGCTTGCCGCCGCCCTCACCGGCGGCCTGGCCTTCGGCGGCCGGGTCATCGTGGAGCAGTACGTCTCCGGCCGGGAGATCCAGGTGGGGGTTTTGGAGGACCGGGCCCTGCCCTCCATCGAGATCATCCCCAAAGAGGGCTTTTACGACTACGAGAACAAGTACCAGCCGGGGGCGGCGGTGGAGGTCTGTCCCGCGCCGGTGGACGCCGCGCTGGAGGTCCGGCTGGGGGAGACGGCCCGGAAGGTCCACGCCCTGGTGGGCCTGTCGGTCTACTCCCGGAGCGATTTCATCGTGGACGCCCAGGGAAAGCCCTGGTTCCTGGAGATCAACACCCTCCCCGGCATGACCCCCACCAGCCTGCTGCCCCAGGAGGCGGCGGCGGCGGGCATCGACTACCCCACCCTGTGTGAGCGCATCCTCATGGCCTCCCTGGAGGTCCGGCGCTCCGGGCGCTGAGGGAGAAGAGAAGAAAAGGAGAAGGTCACGAATGGAGCCCATCACCATACGAGAGATCATGGAGGCCGTGGACGGCAAGCTGCTGGGAGAGTACGACGCTCTGGACCACACGGTGACCCACGTCTTTACCGACAGCCGCAAGCCCGACCCCGGCGCCCTCTTCATCCCCCTGGTGGGGGAGCGCTTCGACGGCCACGCCTTCATCCACGACGCCCTGGAGGGGGGCGCGGCCGGGTGCTTCACCCAGCGGGAGCGGGAGAGCTACCTGCCCGGGAAGTTCTATATCAAGGTGAACAGCACCCAGAAGGCCCTCCGGGACCTGGCCCGCTGGTACAAGAAGCGGTTCCATATCCCCTTTGTGGCCATCACCGGCAGCGTGGGCAAGACCACCACCAAGGACATGGTGGCGGCGGTGCTGGGGGAGCGGTTCAAGGTCCTCAAGACCGAAGGCAACTTCAACAACGAGGTGGGCCTCCCCCTCACCCTGCTGCGCCTGAACAGCACCCACGAGATCTGCGTGCTGGAGATGGGCATGAACCACTTTGGGGAGATCGAGTACCTCAGCGCCATCGTGGAGCCCGATGTGGCCGTCATCACCAACATCGGCGACTCCCACATTGAGAATCTGGGCTCCCGGGAGAACATCCTCAAGGCCAAGTGTGAGATCTTCTCCCACATGGACCCGGAAAAGGGCTTTGTGATCCTCAACGGGGACGACCCCCTGCTGGCCGGACTGCGGCCTACCCTGGCCTTCGAGACGGTGTCGGTGGGGACGGCGGAGGGCCTGGAGTACCGGGCCACCGGGGTGACGGCGGACGGGGAGCAGAGCGTCCGCTGCCATGTGACCACCCCCAGGGAGCGCTTCGACGCCCAGATCCCCGCCCTGGGCAGCCATATGCTCTACCCTACCCTCACCGCGGCGGCGGTGGCCGAGCGCTTCGGCATGACGGGGGAGGAGATCGCCCGTGGCATCCTCCGCTTCGCCCCCACCAAGATGCGCATGAACATCCTCAAGCGGGGGGACGGCATCACCATCCTCAACGACACCTACAACGCCAACCCCCAGTCCATGCGGGCGGCGGTGGAGGTCCTGGCCAAGAGCGGAACGGGCTATAAGATCGCCGTGCTGGGGGACATGTTCGAGCTGGGGCCCTTCGCCCCCAACCTCCACGCCGGCGTGGGCGAGTATCTGAGCCGGGCGGGCATCGACTGCCTGCTGGCGGTGGGCGACCTGGCCGAGCACATCTACCTGGCGGCCCAGCGCTCCGGCGTGCCCGACGCCTTCTGGTGCCGGACCAAGGAGGAGGCCAAGCCCATCCTGGAACAGCTGGTGCGGCCCGGGTCCACCGTCCTGGTGAAGGCCTCCCGGGGCATGGCCTTCGAGGAGCTGGTGGACTACCTCAAGTCCATCACAAAGGAGCCGTAAGAGAGACAAAAAGCCGTGCCGCGGAATGCGGCACGGCTCAGGCTGTCGAAAAAGTCCCTTGGGGAACTTTTTCGACAGCCTGCATCCCGTTACTTTCCCGCCCTAGAGAGGGCGGAAAAGTCCTCGCTTTGCTCGCCGCAGCCCTTGCCCTGCAAGGACTGCGGGGGATGTCATCCCATTCGAGGCGGGCTGCCGC
>DXDV01000213.1 GCA_019115345.1 Candidatus Intestinimonas stercorigallinarum
AAGGTGAACACCCGGCCCCGGCTCACCAGGCCGTGCTGGACCAGAGAGGAGACGGTGATGACGTCCATGTTGCCGCCGGAGAGGATGCTCACCACGTTCTTCCCCTGGCAGTCCAGATGGCTCAGGGCGGCGATGGAGAGGAGCCCGGCGTTCTCCACGATCATCTTGTGCTTTTCCATCATGTCCAGGAATGCATCCACCAGCTCGTGGTCGTCGATGGTGATGATGCCGTCCAGGTTTTTCTGGATGTAGGGGAAGATCTTGTCCCCCGGGGTCTTGACCGCCACGCCGTCGGCGATGGTGTCCACCTTGTCCAGGGTGACGATGTGGCCGGCCTCCAGGCTGGCCTTCATGGAGGCGGCGCCGGTGGGCTCCACCCCGATGACCTTTACGTTTGGGTTGAGGAGCTTGGTCAGGGTGGCCACGCCGGAGGCCAGGCCGCCGCCCCCCACGGGCACCAGGATGATGTCCACGTCGGGCAGGTCGGAGAAGATCTCGTAGGCGATGGTGCCCTGACCGGTGGCCAGGACGGGGTCGTTGAAGGGGTGGATGTAGGTGTAGCCCTCCGACTGGGCCAGCCGTCCGGCCAGCTCGGCGGCGTCGTCAAAGACGGCGCCGTGAAGGATGACCTGGGCGCCGTAGTCCTTGGTGTTGTTGACCTTCACCAGGGGGGTGGTGGTGGGCATGACCACCGTGGCCTTCACCCCGGCGGCCTGGGCGGCGTAGGCCACGCCCTGGGCGTGGTTGCCGGCGGAGGCCGTGATGAGGCCCCGCTCCCGCTCCTCCGGCGTGAGGGTGCTGATCTTATAGTAGGCCCCCCGGATCTTGTAGGCCCCGGTGACCTGCATGTTCTCCGGCTTGATGTAGACATGGTTCCCCGTGGCCTTGGACAGGGCGGCGGAGTGGACCAGGTGGGTGTCGGCCAGCACCCCGGAGAGCACGCTGCGGGCGGCCTTGAAATCCTCTAATGCCATCATGGCGCTTCACTTCCTCTTTACATCACAGGTATGTCCTTTTATCATAATGAGTTTTCTCCGCTCTGTCAATGCCCGGCCATTGACACCCACTCTCCGGGAGGGTACAATAGCCATGTAACCCAAGCAGTAAGGAGGCAGCTATGGCCAAAGTAGTCAAGAGATCCGTACTCCCCATTTACGCCGTCGCGGCGGTCTGGCTGGTCTTCGGGCTGTTCCTGCCCCTGTATCAGCCCCTCCACTATGTCACCGCCGCCCTGGTCTCCCTGGTGGCCTTTGTCATCGTCAAGGCCCTGTGCCCCGACCGGAGCTATGAGACGCCGGAGCCGGAGAAAAAGGCGCAGGAGCCCCCCAAGGAGGAGCCCGCCTCCACCGGCAACCAAGAGCTGGACGCCCTCATCCGGGAGCGGGACCGGGCGGTGTCCGAGATGCGCCGCCTCAACGACGCCATCGACGACCCCACCATCTCCGCCCAGATCGACCACCTGGAGTCCACCACCAAGAAGATCATCTCCCACGTGGTGGAGCACCCCAAAAAGCTCCCCCAGATCCGCAAATTCCTCAACTACTACCTCCCCACCACCCTGAAGATCCTCAACGCCTACGACCGCATGGGGGCCGCCGGGGTGTCGGGAGAGAACATCGACGGCACCATGGACCGCATCGAGGGCATGATGGGCACCGTGGTCCAGGCCTTCGACCGGCAGCTGGACGCCCTCTTCGGGGACGAGGCCCTGGACATCTCCACCGACATCACCGTGCTGGAGAACCTGCTCTCCCAGGAGGGCCTGGCCGGGGAGCGGCTGGGCGGCCAGGGCTGAGGCCCCCTCGGGCTCCCCTGCGCCTCTTCGGCACGCCCGCCGTCTCACCGAGGTCTTTCGGCAAGCCGCCCTTCTCATCCCAAATCCACCAACCTAGTTTGAAAGCGAGGGAACTCTGATATGTCCGACAACACCGATTTCACCCCTGAGCTGACCCTGACGCCCGACCTGAACGCCGGCGCCGCCGCCCAGGCGCCCCAGGCGCCGGAGCTCGCCCTGACCCCGGACCAGAGCGCCGCCAACGCCGCCGCCCAGGCCGCCCGGGACGCCAACGCCGTAAAGCTGGACGAGAGCCAGCTCACCGAGGCCGAGCGGAAGATGGTGGACGACTTCGCCCAGAAGATCGACATCACCGACTCCAACGTGGTCCTCCAGTACGGCGCGGCCGCCCAGAAGAACATCGCCTCCTTCTCCGAGAACACCCTCAACTCCGTCCGCACCAAGGACCTGGGGGCCATCGGGGACTCCCTGGCCGGCCTGGTGGGGGAGCTCCAGAACTTCGGCCAGGAGGAGAAGAGCGGCATCTTCGGCTTCTTCCAGAAGAAGAAAAACGAGCTGGAGGCCATGAAGGCCCAGTACGCCAAGGCCGAGACCAACGTAAACAAGATCGTCGCGGTGCTGGAGGGCCATCAGGTGACCCTGATGAAGGACATCGCCATGCTGGACCAGATGTACGACCTCAACACCAAGTACTATAAAGAGCTCACCATGTATATCCTGGCCGGCAAGAAGCGGCTGGAGCAGGTCAGGACCCAGGACCTGGAGGCCCTGCGGAAGAAGGCCTCCGAGACCGGGGCCCAGGAGGACGCCCAGGCCTACAACGACCTGGCCAACATGTGCTCCCGCTTCGAGAAG
>DXDV01000214.1 GCA_019115345.1 Candidatus Intestinimonas stercorigallinarum
GCCTCGAATGGGATCACATCCCCCGCAGCCCTTGCAGGGCAAGGGCTGCGGCGAGCAAAGCGAGGACTTTTCCGCCCTGGGGAGGGCGGGAAAGCAACGGGATGCTTTAATTTTCCGAATACCGGTTCAGGAACTGCCGGGTGCGCTCCTCCCGGGGCCGCTCGATGACCTCCCGGGCGGGACCCTGCTCCACGATGACGCCGCTGTCCATAAAGATGACCTGATCGGCCACGTCCCGGGCGAAGGCCATCTCATGGGTGACGATGATCATGGTGGTCTTCTGCTCGGCCAGGGAGCGGATCACCTTGAGCACTTCCCCGGTGAGCTCCGGGTCCAGGGCGGAGGTGGGCTCGTCGAAGCAGAGGATGTCGGGGCTCAGGGCCAGGGCCCGGGCGATGGCCACCCGCTGCTGCTGGCCGCCGGAGAGCTGGTGGGGATAGTGCCCCGCCCGGTCGGAGAGCCCCATCTTCTCCAGAAGAGACAGGCCCTCCGTCCGGATCTCCTCCAGAATGGCCTTTTTGTTCTGCTTGAAATCAGGCCGCTCCTGGCTCAAAAGCTCCTTGGCCAGGGTGACGTTCTGGAGGGCGGTGTACTGGGGAAAGAGGTTAAAGGACTGAAAGACCAGCCCGAAGTGGAGCCGCTTTTTCCGCACCTCGCTCTCCCGCTGGGTGGCGGGGTCATCGGAGTCGAAGAGGGTCTCCCCGCCCACCAGGATGCGCCCGTGGTCGGGGGTCTCCAGGAAGTTGAGGCACCGGAGCAGGGTGGTCTTGCCGGAGCCGGAGGAGCCGATGATGGCCAGGGCCTGCCCCTGGTCCAGGGAAAAGCTGATGTCTTGGAGCACTTTGGTGTCCCCAAAGTGCTTTTCGATGTGCTGTACGTCCAGGATCGCCATGGTTCCCCCTCCTTTAACGGAAAAATTCCAGCTTCTTTTCCAGCCGCCCCAGCAGGACGGTCACCACGCCGCTGAAGACCAGGTAGTAGACCGCCGTGAAGAAGAGGGGCCACACCAGGCCGGAGTAGCCCTGGTTCCCCTTCATAAAGGACTCGCCCATCCAGATGACCTCCTGGAGGGCGATGACCCGGGCCAGGGAGGTGTCCTTGACCAGGGTGATGACCTCATTGGACATGGGGGGCACGATGCGCTTGATCATCTGGAGAAGGGTGACCTTGAAGAAGATCTGGGATTTGGTCATGCCCAGCACCAGGCCGGCCTCCTGCTGGCCCACCGGCACCCCCTGGATGCCCCCCCGGTAGATCTCGGAGAAGTAGCAGGCGTAGTTGATGACGAAGGCCACGCACACCGCCGTCATCCGCCCGTTTTCCCCGCTGGGCCAGGTGAAGAGGTCCTTCATGCCCGGCACGTAGAAAATGGTGATGATCTGGAGCACCAGGGGGGTGCCCCGGATGATCCATACCAGCGTCCGGGTGAGCCAGCGCAAAGGCGTGAAGCGGCTCATGGAGCCGAAGGAGATCACCAGTCCCAGGGGGACGGCGCCGATGATGGTGATGAAAAAGAGCTGCAGGGTCTTGAGGAAGCCGCTGTTGAGGGCGGCCACCACCGTCTGGAATTCTTGGGAGGTGAAGAACATAGGATCGTCCTCTCTGTGGGTGGTCAAAGGCAGAGGGCGCTGGAGCGCCCTCTGCCTTTGTGCAGCGTTGTGGGAGAATTACTCCAGGATGATGGCGTCCTGGAGGCCGTAGGTGGCGGCGGTGGCCTCCACGGTGCCGTCGGCCACGGCGGCGGCCCAGAACTCGTTGAAGACGTCCACCAGATCGGAGCCCTTGCGGAAGCCCACGCCGTACTCCTCGGACTCCAGTCCCTGGGCCTCGTTGAGGTTGACGCTGTAAACCAGGTCGGCATAGCTGGTGCCCTCGCCGGTCATATCGGCGGCCATGAGCACGTCGATAACGGCGGCGTCGGAGGTGCCGGCGGCCACCTCCATGAGGGTGTTGGCCTGGGACTGGACGGGCACGGTGGTGGCCCCCAGGGCCTCGGCGGCGTCCTCACCGGCGGAGCCGGACTCCACGGCGATGTTCAGGCCCTCCAGAGAGGTGAGGCCCTCAAAGTCGGCGGCCTTGTCGGCGGGATAGACCAGGGTCTGGTAGTTGGTGCAGTAAGGCACCGAGGTGCTCATGGCGGCCATGACCTCGTCGTTGAGGGTCATGCCGTTCCACACCACGTCGATGTTCTTGGAGTCCAGCTCCATCACCTTATAATCCCAGGTGATCTCCTGGAACTCCACCGCCACGCCCAGGCTCTCGGCGAAGGCCTTGGCCATGTCGGCGTCGAAGCCGATCCACTCGTCGCTGCCCTCGGCCTTGTAGTCCATGGGCGCGAAATTGGTGATGCCCACCACCAGGGTGCCCTTGTCCTGGACATAGGCCAGGTCGCTCTCGGCGGCGGCGGTCTCAGCGGGGGTCGTTTCGGCGGGGGTGGTCTCCGCCGGAGCTGTGCTCTCGGGGGCGGTGGTCTCGTCGCTGCCGCCGGAGCAGGCGGCCAGGGAGAAGCAGAGAGACAGGGCCAGCAGGGAGGCGGCCAGACGTTTCTTCCTCATGGTATCAGATCCTCCATTTGTCATGATTGTTGCGCGCCGGGTCCCACCCGGTGCTTTAACATATTACCACGATAAATCGCCAATGTAAAGAGAAAAGTGGAGGGTCCGGCCCCGCGGTTGTCTTGCCTAGTTTTATCCCCTATTCTTTGTGCGAATTGCCAAAGAACACCGCCCGCGGCAAAAAAAATTCTGAAATTTGTGGTAGTACCAATACTTTTTCGATTGACAATCCGCCCGCCCCGGTATATGATGTTTTACGGGAAAAATGGCCGTGGACAAGTGCGCTCCCATCGTAGGCGCGGGCTTGAAAAACGCCATGGGACGGGCCTTGTGCCGGTCTCAAAAAACGTAATAGGAGGAAACAGAAATGAACATGCTTGTTTGCGTCAAGCAGGTGCCGGATACGACCGAAATCAAGATCGATCCGGTAAAGAACACCTTGATCCGCGAAGGCGTGCCCAGCATCGTCAACCCCTTTGACGGTTATGCTCTGGAAGCCGCCGCACGGATCAAGGACGCCGATCCCAGCGCCAAGATCGTGGTGCTCTCCATGGGCCCCGAGCAGGCCAAGGCCGCTCTGAAGGAGTGCCTGGCCATCGCCGCTGACAAGGCCTATCTGGTGTCCGGGCGGGCCTTCGGCGGCTCCGACACTCTGGCCACCAGCTACATCATCTCCGAGGCCGTGAAGAAGGTCGAGGAGATCGAGGGCAAGTTCGACGTGATCTTCTGCGGCAAGCAGGCTATCGACGGCGACACCGCCCAGGTCGGCCCCGAGCTGGCTGAGCACCTGGGCTATCCCCAGGTGACCTACGGCCTGGAGGCCGAGGTGGACGGCGACACCATCAAGGTGAAGAAGGAAGTGGAGGACGGCGTGGAGGTCATCGCCGCCAAGATGCCCGCTGTGGTCACCTTCACCAAGCCCGCCTGGGATCCCCGTTATCCCACCATCAAGCGGAAGATGGCCGCCAACCGCGCCGAGATCCCCGTTCTGGGCGAGGACGCCTTCCCCGAGATCGACACCACCCGCATCGGCCTGAAGGGCTCCCCCACTCACGTGAAGAAGACCTTCGTGCCCCAGAAGAAGACCGGCGGCGTGAAGATCAAGGAAGAGACCGCTGAAGAGTCCGCGAAGAAGCTGTTCCAGCTGCTCAGCGACGCCAGCATTATCTAAGGGAGGGGGAGATCACAATGGAAGCTAAGACCAAGGATCTTTGGGTATTTGTAGAGACCAACGAGGACGGCACCGCCAAGAACGTGGGCATCGAGCTGCTCACTCCCGGCAAGGACATGGCCGCCAAGCAGGGCGGCGCCCTGGTGGCCGTGGTCATCGGCAACAACGTGGACGAGGCTGTGAAGGCCGCTTCCGAGCACGGCGCCGACAAGGTGATCGTGGTGGAAGGCCCTGAGTACGCCCACTACACCACCGACGCTTACGCCATCGCCCTGGTGGCCCTGGTGGAGAAGTACGGCCCCACCAGCATGCTCATCGGCGCCACCAACAACGGCCGCGATCTGGGCCCCCGCGTGTCCTGCCGTCTGCACACCGGCCTGACCGCCGACTGCACCGCCCTGGACATCGACGAGGAGAGCGGCAACGTGGCCTGGACCCGTCCCGCCTTCGGCGGCAACCTGATGGCCACCATCCTCTGCCCCGACCACCGGCCCCAGATCGGCACCGTCCGTCCCGGCGTGTTCAAGAAGTCCGACGCCGGTGAGGCCAAGGCCGAGATCATCAAGGAAGACATCCACGTGGATGCCAAGGATATCCGCACCCAGGTGCTGGAGCTCATCAAAGAGGCCGGCGGCGAGTCCGTGGACCTTGAGGGCGCCGAGATCATCGTCTCCGGCGGCCGCGGCGTGGGCGGCCCCGAGGGCTTCGAGCCCGTCAAGGCCCTGGCCGACGCTCTGGGCGCCACCGTGGGCGCTTCCCGCGCCGCCGTGGACGCCGGCTGGATCGCTCACGCCCATCAGGTCGGTCAGACCGGCAAGACCGTGGGTCCCAAGCTCTACATCGCCTGCGGCATCTCCGGCGCCATTCAGCACGTGGCCGGCATGAGCAGCTCCGACTGCATCGTCGCCATCAACAAGGACCCCGAGGCCCCCATCTTCGACATCGCCGACTACGGCGTCGTGGGCAACCTCTTTGAGGTCCTCCCCGTCCTCACTGAGGAGATCAAGAAGGCCCGCGCCTAAGCGGCCTTCCGTGAGGACCCCCTTTTTAAGGTGGCTCGGGCCTGATCAGCCCTAGTCCGCGTTGGGATAAATTACTTTACGTAAAAGGAAGGGATTTAGTCATGAATTTCCACTTCAACCAGGAAGAGCAAGACGTCCTCGACATGCTGCACGACTTCTGTCTGAAGGAAGTTGCTCCCATCGCCGCTGAGATCGACGAGACCGAGCGTTTCCCTGAGGAGACCTGGCACAAGCTGGCCGACATGGGCATGATGGGCATTGCCTATCCCGAGGAGTACGGCGGAGCCGGCATGAGCTACCTCACCTACATCGGCGCCTGCGAGGAGCTGGCCAAGCACTGCGCCACCACCTCCGTCATGGTCTCCGCTCACAGCTCTCTGTGCTGCTGGCCCATCGCCGAGTACGGCACCGAGGAGCAGAAGCAGAAGTACCTGACCAAGCTGGCCTCCGGCGAGTGGCTGGGCGCCTTCGGTCTGACTGAGCCCGGCGCCGGCACCGACGCCGCCATGCAGAAGACCGTGGCCGAGGACAAGGGCGACCACTGGCTCCTCAACGGCTCCAAGATCTTCATCACCAACGCCGGCTTCGCTCAGGTCTTCATCGTCATGGCCATGACCGACAAGAGCCTGGGCACCAAGGGCATCTCCGCCTTCATCGTGGAGAAGGGCACTCCCGGCTTCAGCATCGGCGCTCACGAGAAGAAGATGGGCATCCGCGGCTCCTCCACCTGCGAGCTGATCTTTGAGGACTGCAAGATCCCCAAGGAGAACCTGCTGGGCGGTCTGGGCAAGGGCTTCAAGGTGGCCATGACCACCCTGGACGGCGGCCGGATCGGCATCGGCGCTCAGGCTCTGGGTATCGCCCAGGCTGCCATCGACGCCACCGTGAAGTACACCTCCGAGCGCGTGCAGTTCGGCAAGCGCATCAGCCAGTTCCAGAACACCCAGTTCCAGCTGGCCGACATGCAGGCCAAGGTGGACGCCGCCCGTCTGCTGGTCTACCGCGCCGCTCAGGCCAAGCAGGACCACGAGCCTTACAGCCACCTGGCTGCCATGGGCAAGCTGTACGCTTCTGAGGCTGCCTCCGACGTGACCCGTCGCTGCCTGCAGCTCATCGGCGGCTACGGCTACACCCGTGAGTATCCCTTCGAGCGCTTCATGCGCGACGCCAAGATCACCGAGATCTACGAGGGCACCTCTGAGGTCCAGCGTATGGTCATCTCCGGCTGGATGGGCGTGAAGTAAGCAATCTTCCCTCCAACACAAAATGGCCCGCGTCCTTATGGACGCGGGCCATTTTTTAGTCTGTCAAAAACCTCTGCCCCGCTCAGGGGCGGCGCACCCTTACGGGTGGATCACTGCATGCCGCTCTCGTAGGCCTCGATCATCTTCTTGACCATCTGGCCGCCCACGGAGCCGGCCTC
>DXDV01000215.1 GCA_019115345.1 Candidatus Intestinimonas stercorigallinarum
TGCGGATATCAGCGTAACACTCAATACCTACACCCATGTTAAGTTTGAGGACGCCAAAGATGAGTTGAAGCGTGTGGCAAACGCTTAGAATAGCCGTTGGTAAAGCCTTTGATTTTACCAATTTTGCAGAGAAGAACATGAGAAGATATGAGAAGATATGAGAAGATATGAGAAAATATCTTCAAGGCAAGGGGGTAAGTAAAAACCGAAAACCCCTGTAATTGCAAGCGTTTGAGAAGAAATGCGAGACTTATGAGGAGTTATAAAAAGATGGTAAAAATCCTGTTCGTGTGCCACGGCAATATTTGCAGGAGTCCGATGGCCGAGTATGTGATGAAGGACCTGGTAAAAAAGGCGGGGCTGGAGGACGAGTTCCAGATCGCCTCTGCCGCCACCAGCCGGGAGGAGCTGGGCAACCCGGTCTATCCACCGGCCCGGCGGAAGCTGGCCGAGCATGGGATCGGCTGCGCCGGCCACGCCGCCCGGCAGCTGGTACGGGCGGACTACGACAGGTGGGACCTCCTCATCGGCATGGACGGGGCCAACCTTCGAAACATGCGCCGGCTCTTTGACGGCGACGCGGAAGGGAAGTGCTCTCTGCTGCTGGACCACGCGGCCGGCCGGGAGAGGCCCCCACGCGAGCCCAGGAAAGCGGGCCGCGTGGGGAGAGGAGAAGCAAGAGAGCGTTCGGAGTCTTTGCCACAGGCGGAAACGGAGAAAAGCGGACTTTGCTTCGACGAGGTGGCCGATCCCTGGTACACCGGCGATTTTGACGCTACCTGGCGGGATGTGGACGCGGGCTGCCGGGGGCTCCTGGAGGAGCTGCGCCCATAAGGAAGAGCACCGGGAGAGAGGAGGTTCGCGGGTGAAAAGAGGGCTTGCCGTCCTGCTGGGGGCGGCTCTGCTGCTGGGGACCGGCGCCTGCGCCGGGACGGGCCGGGACGAGGACACCACCCTGCGCGTGGGGGTGGCGGTCTACAAGGGGACGGACACCTACATTTCCAATATGACCCAGGCCATGGAGCTCTCCGCCGCCGCCTGGGAGGAGACCAGCGGCGGGCGGGTGCAGGTGGTGGTGGCCGACGCCCAGGAGAACCAGAACACGCAGAATGAGCAGATCGACCGCTTCCTCTCCCTGGGCTACGACGTGCTGTGCGTCAACCTGGTGGACCGGACCGACGCCGCCCGGGTCATCGGCAAGGCCCGGGAGGCCGACGTGCCGGTGGTATTTTTCAACCGGGAGCCGGTCCAGGAGGACCTGGAGAGCTGGGAGAAGGTCTGCTATGTGGGTTCCGATGCCCGGCAGTCGGCCCAGCTCCAGGCCCAGATTGTGCTGGAGCTGTGGGAGAGCGATCCCGCCGCTCTGGATCTGAACGGGGACGGCATCCTCCAGTACGCCATGCTGGAGGGGGAGAGCCGCCATCAGGACGCCATGATCCGCACCGAGGTGTCGGTCCAGACCCTGCGGGATGCGGGCGTCCCTCTAGAGCGGGTGGAGAGCGGCATTGCCAACTGGGAGCGCAGTCAGGCCGATGTCCTCACCGAGTCCTGGCTGCTGGAGCAGCCGGATATCGAGCTCATCCTCTGCAACAACGACGATATGGCCCTGGGGGCCGCCGACGCCGTGGAGCGGCTGGGGCTGGACCTGGGCAATATCGTGGGGATCGACGGCACACCCCAGGGCCTGGAGGCGGTGGAGGAGGGAAGGCTGCTGGGCACCGTGGTCATGGACTACGCCGCCCACGGTGAAGCGATCTTTACCTTGGCCCGGACGCTTGCCGACGGGGAGACATTGGACGGCATGGAAAAAATGGAAAATAACACTATACGCATTCCCATGTACATCTATCGGAAGTAATCGGGCATTTCGGCTTTTCCACCAAAATAAATTGAGTATTTTGCATAAAAACGCCGAAACAATCGGGGGACGAAATAGATTATTTATAGGATAAGGCGATTTTTGCTATAGCCTTTTCCGGGGTTTCATGGTATGATAAGCATGACGAAGCTTCCAAAAGAGCTTCCAAACAAAAATCAAGGAGGATTTTTACATGAAACTGAAAAAGCTGTCTGCTCTGCTTCTGGCCGGCGCCATGTGCGTGAGCATCGCCGCTTGCTCCGGCGGCACCAGCAGCACCCCTGCTCCCGCTGAGACCGGCACCACTGAGACCACTCCCGCCGAGACCGGCGCTGCCAGCGACCTGAACGTGGCCGTCTTCTACTACAACTACTCCGATGCCTTCATTAGCAACGTCCGCAATGAGATGGACGCCCAGTGGGAGGCCATGGGTGTCACCTACGTCAACTACGACGGCAACACCAACCAGGGCACCCAGATGGACCAGATCAACACCGCCATCGCCAACGGCGCCAACGTGCTGGTGGTGAACGCTGTGGAGGCCTCCGCTGATGAGACCACCCAGAGCATCGTGGACGCCGCCAAGACCGCCGGCATCCCCGTCATCTTCTTCAACCGCGAGGTTTCCGACGACGTGGTCAACAGCTATGAGCAGGCCGCTTTCGTGGGCACCGATCCCGCCGAGGCCGGCCACATGCAGGGCGAGCTCATCGGCAACTACCTCGTCGAGAACTATGACGCCGTGGACCTCAACGGTGACGGCGTGATCTCCTACGTCATGTTCAAGGGCCAGGAGAACAACCCCGAGGCCGAGATGCGCACCCAGTACTCCGTGGAGGACGCCAACGCCATCCTGGAGGAGAACGGCAAGCCCGCTCTGGCCTACTATGATGCCTCCGCCACCACCCAGTACCTGGTCGACCCCAACGGCTCCTGGTCCGCTGCCGCCGCTCAGGACTACATGACCACCATCCTCTCCGCCTACTCTGAGGCCAACGGCAACATGGTGGAGCTGGTCATCGCCAACAACGACGACATGGGCCTGGGCGCCATCACCGCTCTGGAGACCGCCGGCTACAACAACGGCACCGGCACCACCATCCCTGTGTTCACCGTGGACGGCCTGCAGGGCATCGTGGACGCCATCTCCGCCGGTAAGGCTACCGGCGCTGTGGGTCAGTCTGCCAGCGGCCTGGCCGAGTCCGTTGCCACCCTGGTGAAGAACTACCAGGCCGACGGCAATCTGATGAGCAACACCGGCGATATGATCGTGGACGAGGCTGTGGCCAAGATCCGTGTGCCTTACACCACCGTCAGCTGATCCAACGCATATCTGCATCAGACATTGAGATGATTTGCGGGGCGGCCCGTGGGGCGATTTTCCCCACGGGCCGCCCCGTATCTTTCATCCAGGAAGCCTCCGCTTGAGCCGCGGGCAACGGCCGCGGATGAAGCGGGGGCCTTCCCCAAGCAAGAGAGGAGGAATCATATGGATCAGCCTGCACTGCTGGAGATGCGCGGCATCGTCAAGGAATTCCCCGGCGTTAAGGCGCTGGACGGCGTCAACCTCACCGTCCGGGCCGGCACGGTCCATGCCCTCATGGGCGAAAACGGCGCCGGCAAGTCCACCCTGATGAAGTGCCTCTTCGGCATTTACAGCCGGGACGGCGGCACCATCAAGCTCGACGGCAAGGAAGTCAACTTCAAAAGCGCCAAGGAGGCCCTGGAAAACGGAGTGGCCATGGTGCACCAGGAGCTTAACCAGGCCCTGACCCGCAGCGTTCAGGACAACCTCTGGCTGGGCCGTTACCCCAAGGTGGGCGGGCTCATGGTCAGCGAACGGATCATGGCCAAGCGGACCAAGGAGATCTTCGAGAAGCTGGAGGTCAGCGTCGACCCCAAGACCATTATGTCCACCATGCCCGTCTCCCAGCGGCAGATGGTGGAGATCGCCAAGGCCGTCTCCTACGACGCCAAGATCGTGGTCTTTGACGAGCCCACCTCGTCCCTCACCGAGACCGAGGTGGAGCACCTGTTCCGCATCATCAACATGCTCCGGGACCAGGGCTGCGGCATCATTTACATCTCTCACAAGATGGAGGAGATCCTCCGTATCAGCGACGATGTCACCATCATGCGTGACGGCACCTGGGTGGCCACCCGGCCCGCCAAGGAGCTCACCATGGATGAGATCATCAAGCTCATGGTGGGCCGAGAGCTCACCAACCGCTTCCCGCCCAAGACCAACGAGCCCGGCGACATCATTCTGGAGGTGGAGCACCTCTCCGGAAAGTACACCCGGCTGAAGGAGGCCTCCTTCCAGCTCCGCAAGGGTGAGATCCTGGGCATCGCC
>DXDV01000216.1 GCA_019115345.1 Candidatus Intestinimonas stercorigallinarum
GCCTGCGGCCGCCCGTCTGGTCCGGCGCCACGGTTCCTTCCGTCATTCTGCGCGTTGCCTCTTTGTGTCATTCTGAGCGGAGCGAAGAATCCGTACCCCCCGTCCTTGTGCGTGACAGGGATACTCCCTCAGTCACCTTCGGTGACAGCTCCCTCAAAGAGGGAGCCAAAGACGAGAATTACGGATTCTTCGGCCTGCGGTCTCAGAATGACGGGGATGGGGCGCGGTTCTTCTGTGTGTGGGGCGCGACGACCCCGGCGCGCCCGGCGCCGTCCCCGGAGGACGGCGCCATTTTTTCTACATCGGTTATACGGTGGATATGCATCTCAAATTCTTTGGGAGCCCCTTGGGAAAGCGCCGCTCCACAAGGGTTTTCCACATTATCCACAGGGTTTTCCACAGGTGTTTATGTAAACGTGGAAAAGTGGATTATTCACATTAGTAGACATAAAACGACTGTCAAGAGGAAGTTACGCGGCATTTTCGCCAAATTTACAAAAGGCCGCAAAACCACGGAAACGCAAGGGAGGTTTGGACCATGTCTGAGCTCATCGCGGCCATTTCCACGCCGGCGGCGCCGTCCGCCATCGGGGTGCTGCGGCTGTCGGGCCCCGGGGCGGCGGCCTGCGCCGACAGGGTCTTTCGGGCCAGGAGCGGGCGGCCCCTCACGGAGACGGAGGACCGGCGGCTGGTGTACGGCTCCCTGCTGGACCGGGAGGGGAACGTTATCGATCAGGTGCTGGCCACCGTCTCCCGGGCCCCCCACAGCTACACCGGGGAGGACACGGCGGAGCTCCAGTGCCACGGCGCGCCGGTGGTCCTCTCCCTGGCCCTGGAGGCCCTCTACGCCGCCGGGGCCCGGCCGGCAAGGCCGGGGGAGTTCACCCAGCGGGCCTTTCTCCACGGCAAGCTGGACCTGACCCAGGCCGAGGCGGTGGCCGACCTGCTGGAGGCCGAGACCCCCCAGGCCGCCCGGACGGCGGCGGGCCAGCTCACCGGGGCCCTCTCCCGGCGGGTGGAGGGCATTTACAGCGGCCTGGTGGACCTGATGGCCCACTTCCACGCCGTGCTGGACTACCCCGACGAGGACATCGACCCCTTCCGCACCCAGGAGCTGGAGGAGGCCCTGGAGCGGGGACGCCGGGGCCTGGAGGAGCTGCTGGCCACCTACGACCGGGGGAAATTCCTCTCCCGGGGGGTGCCCTGCGCCATCGTGGGCCTGCCCAACGCCGGCAAGTCCTCCCTCCTCAACGCCCTGCTGGGCTACCAGCGGGCCATCGTCACCGACATCCCCGGCACCACCCGGGACACGGTGGAGGAGCGGTGCGTGGTGGGGGGCGTGCTGCTGCGGCTCATCGACACGGCGGGGCTCCGGGACACCGACGACCCGGTGGAGCGGCTGGGGGTGGAGCGGAGCCGGGCCGCCCTGGCCCAGGCCGAGCTGGCCCTGGTGCTCATGGACGGCTCCGACGCCGGGGAGGACCCGGACCGGCTCCTGGCCGAGCTGGCCCTCTGGGAGGAGGCCGCCCAGCGCTGCCCCCGGGTGGTGCTGGTGCTCACCAAGGCCGACCTGCCCCACGGCAGGGACCGGGGCTTTTTTGCCCACGGGGAGCGGCGGCCGCCGGTGGTCTGGCTCAGCGCCAGGACAGGGGAGGGTCTGGAGGCCCTGGGCGCGGCGGTGGCCCGGCTCTTCCCCCAGGGGAGCGGCGGCGAGGCCGGGGCCATGCTCACCAACGCCCGGCAGGCCCAGGCGGCCCGGGCGGCCCTGGCCGCCCTCCGGGAGGCCGAGGCGGGGCTTCTGACCGGGGTCACCCCCGACGCCGTCCTCACCGACGTGGAGGCCGCCCTGGCCGCCCTGGCCGAGCTCACCGGCCGGGCCGTCCGGGAGGACGTGGTGGAGCGCATCTTCTCCCGCTTCTGCGTGGGCAAGTAGTCCTTTTTCTTGCTGTCCTTTTTCTTGAAAGAAAAAGGACCAAAAAGAACTTTGATAGCGCTCCGGGACTGGGTGGAGGCGGCAAAGCCTGCGCCCGGTGACGAAAAGAAATCCCGATATGAGACGAAACAGCGGGCGCTGCCACCGGCAGCGCCCGCTCCCAGCTTGTTGAAAAACTTCCGTGAGACGGCAGACGTGCCGCAGAGGGGCAGGGGAGCTCGAGGGGGCGGCAGCCCGCTCTTTCATTTTATTGGAGCAAAAACCCCTGCACCTTCCACTGGCGCATTGAGACGCACCGGTGGAACTGCGCATCACAACAATGCGTGAAAGCGGTTTCCCCGGCGCCGGCGAAGTTTTCCGGCGGTGGGGGTTGTCCCGAAGGCCGGGCTCCGTTATAATGAGAAAAGAAACGGCCGTCCACGGGGACGGAAGAAAGGATGACAGCCTTGGAAACTGTCCATGCCATCGAGCTGCGGGGCATCACCAAGCGCTTCGGCGCCAAGGTCCTGGCCAACGACCACATCGACCTGGCCCTGGACCGGGGGGAGATCCTCTCCCTGCTGGGGGAGAACGGCAGCGGCAAGACGACTTTGATGAACATGCTCTCTGGGATCTATCTCCCCGACGAGGGGGAGATCCTCATGGAGGGGAGGCCGGTGTCCATCCGGTCCCCCAAGGACGCCTACGACCACGGCATCGGCATGATCCACCAGCACTTCAAGCTGGTGGACGTCTTCACCGCCGCCGAAAACATCGTCCTGGGCCTCCACGACGGCAAAAAGCTGGACCGGAGGGAGATCGCCCGAAAGGTGCGGGAGATCAGCGACCGGTACGGCTTCGGCATCGACCCGGACAAGAAGGTCTACGACATGTCGGTGTCGGAGAAGCAGACGGTGGAGATCGTGAAGGTCCTCTACCGGGGGGCCGACATCCTCATCCTGGACGAGCCCACCGCCGTCCTCACCCCCCAGGAGACCGACCGGCTCTTCGAGATCCTCCGGGCCATGAAGGCCGACGGCAAGGCCATCGTCATCATCACCCACAAGCTCCACGAGGTCATGGCCATCTCCGACAAGGTGGCCGTCCTCCGCAAGGGCCGGTATATCGGCACGGTGGACACCGCCGGCACCGACCCACAGAAGCTCACCGAGATGATGGTGGGCCACGCCGTGAGCCTGAACATCGACCGGCCGGAGGCCGAATTCCGGGAGGTGCGGCTGGAGGTGAAGGGCCTCCACTGCAAGGGTAGCGACGGCCTGCCCGCCCTCACCGACATCTCCTTCCAGGCCATGGGGGGCGAGATCCTGGGCATCGCCGGCATCGCCGGCTCCGGCCAGAAGGAGCTGCTGGAGGCCATCGCCGGGCTCCAGAAGGCCGAGTCGGGCCACATCTTCTACTATCCCCCCCACCCTGAGAGCGACATCGCCGGCAGGCACGTGCCGGTGGACAAGGCGGGGGAGGAGCTGGTGGGCAAGACCCCGGCCCAGATCCAGAAGATCGGCGTCTCCCTGGCCTTCGTCCCCGAGGACCGGCTGGGCATGGGCCTGGTGGGGGGCATGGGCATGGTGGACAACATGATGCTCAAG
>DXDV01000217.1 GCA_019115345.1 Candidatus Intestinimonas stercorigallinarum
ATCTGCTGCTGCAGGTGGCCAAGCGCTTCCTCCAGTACCTGAAGCAGATCGACAAGATCTACAACTATATGGAGCGGCAGCTCTACAAGTCCCAGCGGAACAAGGAGCTCATCCACCTCTTGGACCTGGAGAAGTCCCTGGTCTACTTCAACACGTCGCTGAAGGCAAACGAGGTGACCCTGGAGAAGATCCTCCGGGGCCGGATCATCACCCTCTACGAGGAGGACCACGACCTGCTGGAGGACGTGCTCATCGAGGTGCGGCAGGCCATCGAGATGGCCAACATCTACTCCTCCATCATCTCCGGCATGATGGACGCCTTCGCCAGCGTTATCTCCAACAACCTCAACGTCATCATGAAGGTGCTCACCTCCATCACCATCCTCCTCACCATCCCCAACATCGTCTTTGGCTTCTACGGTATGAACATCAACGGCAGCGGCCTCCCCCTGGACCAGTTCTGGTGGGTGCCCCTCCTCATTGCCGGGGGCCTCATCGCCGTCATCGCCGTCATTCTGAAAAAGATGGACCTCTTCTGAATCCGCCGTCCCCGGGCCGTAAGCAGGTCCGGGGACTTGTGTGTTCTGCGGCTGTATCCGGCGGCAGAGCCGCCTTTGGAGGACGGCGGAAGGCTCTTTTTCCCCGCGCCGGATGGATTCTAACTTTTTCCTAACATCGTTCCCGGGGTGAGGAAAACGACGGGATTTGCCAACCTCTGCCGTTTACAAAATGAGGGGGGTGTGTTAGGATAATACCTATCATGGGACGGGGCGCCCGCCTTGGCCGGGCGCTCCGTCCTCATGCTCTGGCGCCCTGTGCGCCTCTTTTCCCTTCACCCTGCGACGATTTTTGGAGGCAACTATGAAACGATTTGGCATCCGGGCCACGGCGCTGGCCCTGGCTGTTCTGGTGGGGCTCTCCCCCGCCGCGTCCGCGTCCCTGGCCCTGGGCGACGAGCTGCACGGCGGCGCCGTCGACCTGGCCCCGGGTTCCCAGCTTGTGGAGCAGGTCTTTTGGAGCAACTCCAAGTCCGACCTGCGCACCGAGCGGTACATCTCCTACACCCCCGCCGAAGGCATCTACCCCGTGGTGGTCTACGGCGACAAGCTCCTCTCCCGGCAGGATCTGTCCGCCATGGCCAAGTCCCTGGAGGACCAGGGCCTCCGGGTGCTCGGCGGCGTCAACGGCGACTTCTTCGACCTCTCCACCGGCAACGCCCTGGGGGTCATCATCAGCGACGGCATCCTGCGCACCACCTCCGGCGGCTACTACGCCGTGGGCTTCCTGGAGGACGGCGCCGCCTTCATCGGAAAGCCCGACCTGGCCGTCACCGCCACCTTCAACGGCGCCACCATGCGGGTGACCGACGTGAACAAGACCCGCACCGCCGCCGACGGCGCCCATGAGGGCGGCCTCTACCTCTACACCGACGAGTACAGCGCCACCACCCAGCACACCAGCCCGGGGTATGACGTGATCCTCACCCCCGTCACCACCGACCTGGGCGAGACGGTGGACGTGGACCTGGAGGTCACCGACCCCGACGGGGAGCCCGCCGGGGAGGAGGAGAACCCGTCCGATACGGAGGAGGACCCTTCCGCCGACGGCGGCGCGGAGGAGGGGGAGCCCGCCGCTGACGAAGCGGAGGCGGCGGCCGGCGACGGCGGGGAGGCCGACATGGCCTCCGATTCCCAGGGACTGGAGCCCGAATCCCTCTCCGAGGGGACGGCGGACGTGGAGGAGGTCACCGGCTCCCTGGTCCTCACCGACGAGCTCACCGTGGGCGGCCGTCTGGTGTGTACCGTGGACCAGGTCCTCTCCTCCGACTCCTCCATTTCCATTCCCGAGGGCAAGCTGGTCCTCACCGTCAACCAGCAGAACAACCAGTGGCTCCTGGACCAGGTGACCGCCCTGAAGCCCGGCGACGAGGTGAGCATCGACGTCACCGCCTCCGACAGCCGCTGGGAGGACGTGGTCACCGCCATCGGCGGCTACTATAAGATCGTCACCGACGGCCAGGTGGGTCCCCAGACCGATTCCAACGCCAACCCCCGCACCGCCATCGGCATCAAGGCCGACGGCAGCGTGCTCTTCTACGCCATCGACGGCCGGCAGTCCGGTTACAGCGTGGGCGCTACCCTCACCCAGGTGGCCCAGCGGCTCATTGAGCTGGGCTGCGTGGAGGCGGTGGCCCTGGACGGCGGCGGCTCCACCACCTTCGGCGCCACCCTGCCCGACAAGGACGCCATGGAGATCCTCAACTCCCCCTCCGACGGCAGCCTGCGCGCCGTCAGCAACGGCATCTTCCTGGTCTCCGAGCTGGAGCCCAACGGGGAGCTGGACCATTACTATGTGACCCCCTATGACTCGGTGGTCCTCTCGGGGGCCCAGGTGGCCCTGACGGCCACCCCGGTGGACGAGAACGGTTATGCCTTCTCCCGGGAGGGGACGGTTTCCTGGTCCATCCAGAACGGGGACGGCGTGGTGGATGTGGACGGCGTCTTTACCGCCGGCAGCGAGAGCGGCACCACCCAGGTCACCGCCTCCTCCGGGCAGGCGGAGGGCACCGCCTCCATCACCGTGGTCAAGAACCCGGATACCGTCTCGGTGACCAACGAGGACACCGGCGCGCCCGTCACCTCTCTGGCCCTGGCCCCCATGGAGAGCGTGGACCTCACCGCCAGCGCCGTGTGGAAGAAGATCGCCCTCACCAGTCAGGACACCTGCTACACCTGGTCGGTGGACCCCGCCGTGGGCACGGTGGATGAAAACGGCCTCTTTACTGCCGGGGAGAAGAGCGCCACCGGCAACCTGACTGTCAGCGCCGGCGGGGCCTATGTCACCATTCCGGTCACCGTGGCCGGACACATTCAGTCCCTGAACGGCTTTGAGAGCGAGGAGGAGCTGTCCGACCTCACCAGCTCGGACAACGCCGCCGTCAATCCGGAGACCTCCGGCGACCTGGTGCGCTACGGCAAGGGGAGCGTCCGGGTGGATTACAGCGCCGGTGAGACCGGCTCCGCCTCTCTGGGCGCCGCCATGGCCATCCCCAGCGGTGACCGCTACCTGAACCTGTGGGTCTACGGGGACGGCTCCGGCAATACCCTCACCGCCACCGTGGCCGACGCCGACGGCGCTTCCTCCGAGGTGGTCCTCTCTGCCCTGGACTTCACCGGCTGGAAGCACATCACCGCCGCCCTGCCCGAGGGGACCGTCTCCCTCCAGGCCCTCACCGTGGTCTATGGCGGCGGGGAGAAGGCCATCGGCACCCTCTACCTGGATCAGTTCACCACCTCCAATGAGGAGCTGACCGACGAGACCGTGCCCACCGTCACGGTCACCGCCGAGGACGGCGTCCTCACCGCCTACGTCTCCGACAACGTGGATAAGAGCTTTGCCCAGTCGTCCGTCACGCTGGCCATGGACGGCCAGAGCCAGAGCTTCACCTGGGACGAGACCGCCGGTAAGCTGACCTACACCCTGCCCGCCGACGACGGAAAGCTCCACCGCTTCACCGTCACCGCCGTGGACCAGAGCGGCAATGTGGGCCGGGGCTCCTACAACCTCCTGCCCGCCGACGGCGGGGAGACCGGCGATACGGAGACCGGCGGCGCGGAGACGCCCGCCGTCCAGGGGCCCTTCGTGGATATGACCGCCCACTGGGCCGAGCCCTACACCACCTACCTCTATGACATGGGGGTGGTCCAGGGCGTGGAGGGCAGCGCCGGGCAGCTCTTCCAGCCCGACAAGGAGATCACCCGGGGCGAATTCTCCCTGATGGTGGCCCGCTGGCTGGGCCTGGACCTCACCGCCTATGCCGATGTGACCCTTCCCTTTGCCGACCTGGACGACACTCCGGCCTGGTGCCTGGACGCCATGAAGGCCATGTACGCCGAGGGGATCATCAAGGGCAGCCTGGACAACGGCGTCCTCATGGGCCGGGCCACGGCCTCCATCAGCCGGGCCGAGGCCATGACCATCCTGGGCCGCATCCAGGGCAAGGGCTATGTGTCCCAGGCCCTCACCGACTTTACCGACGCCGCCGACGTGCCCGCCTGGTCCCTCTCCTATGTGGAGTCTCTGGTGGGGCAGGGCATCGTCTCCGGCTACGACGGCCTCCTCCGGCCCAACGACTCCGTCACCCGGGCCGAGGTGACCAAGATGCTCTTCTTCCTCCTGTAAGCCGGTCGTCCGCCGGCAGGGGAGGTTTTAGAATCTGTATTCACAACCGCTGCACGCCGTCCGGGCGGCCTTTTTCCCGCCGTCCCGCGTCCCCGGTGAAAAATGCAGGTGCTCAGGAAAGGAGCCTGTGATGTGTGAGCGTCCCCGCTGGGAGGGCAAGGCCTACGCCTTCTTCTCCCACCGCCAATGTGAGTTTTTTCCCTGCCACCCCACCGAGGACCCGGAGAACTTCAACTGTCTGTTTTGCTACTGCCCCCTCTACACCCTGGGGCCTGACTGCGGGGGAGACTTCCGCTATACGGAGCGGGGGATCAAGGATTGCAGCCGCTGTCTGGTGCC
>DXDV01000218.1 GCA_019115345.1 Candidatus Intestinimonas stercorigallinarum
AGACGACAGGATTTCCACTTGACAGGGGGGCAAAAATATTGTATGATACTGCTTGTGTAAAGTTCACGCGCTTTACAAGTCGGAACGGAGGTGCCGCAATGAAGAACCAGGCCTACCGGATGGCGATGCTCTACGATTTCTACGGCGACCTGCTCACCGACCGTCAGAAGGAGTTTTACGACCTCTACTACAACGAGGACCTCTCCCTGGCCGAGATCGCCGAGAACTACGGCATCACCCGCCAGGGCGTTCGGGACGTGATCGTCCGGGCGGAGGCCTACCTCACCGAGATCGAGGACAAGACCGGCCTCATCCGCCGGTTCCACACCATGCAGGGCCAGCTTCGGGAGGTGGCCGACTGCGCCGAGAAGATCCTGGCCCTCAACGACGCCAAGCTGGGCAGCGACGAGCTGGAAGCCCTGGCCGGGCGCGTCAAGTCCCTCTCCGAAACCCTCATTCAGGAGTGACCTATGGCATTTGAAGGACTGACCGAAAAACTCTCCAACGCGTTCAAAAAGCTCCGGGGCAAGGGGCGTCTCTCCGAGCAGGACGTCAAGGACGCCATGAAGGAGATCCGCATGGCCCTTTTGGAGGCCGACGTAAGCTATAAGGTGGTCAAGGAGTTCACCAAGACGGTGACCGAGCGGGCCATCGGCTCCGACGTGCTGGAGAGCCTCACCCCCGCCCAGATGATCGTCAAGATCGTCAACGAGGAGCTCACCGCCCTCATGGGGGGCGAGAGCGTCAAGCTCAACCTCTCCTCCAAGCCGCCCACGGTGGTGATGGTGGTGGGCCTCAACGGCGCCGGCAAGACCACCAACTGCGCCAAGCTGGCCGGCTTCATGAAAAAGCAAAACGGCAAGCGGCCTCTCCTGGCTGCCTGCGATACCTTCCGCCCCGCCGCCATCCACCAGCTGGAGGTCGTGGGCGGTCAGCTGGACATCCCCGTCTTTCAGATGGGGCAGTCCGACCCCGTGGACATCGCCAAGGCCGCCATCGAGCACGCCCGAAAGCATGGCAACGATCTGGTCTTTCTGGACACCGCCGGCCGCCTCCACGTGGACGAGGAGCTCATGGAGGAGCTCCGGGTCATGAAGGCGGCGGTGGACCCCGACGAGATCCTCCTGGTGGTGGACGCCATGATCGGCCAGGACGCGGTGAACGCCGCCAAGGCCTTCGATGACGCCCTGGACATCACCGGCGTCATGCTCACCAAGCTGGACGGCGACGCCCGCGGCGGCGCGGCCCTCTCCATCAAGGCCGTCACCGGCAAGCCCATCAAGTTCGTGGGCGTGGGCGAGAAGCTGGACCAGGTGGAGATCTTCCACCCCGACCGCATGGCCTCCCGCATCCTGGGCATGGGCGACGTGCTCACCCTCATCGAGAAGGCGCAGCAGTCCTTCGACATGAAGAAGGCCGCCGAGCTCCAGGAGAAAATGAAGAAAAACCGTCTCACCCTGACGGATTTTTATGAGCAGCTCACCCAGTTCAAGAGCATGGGCTCCATCGCCGACCTGGCCGGGATGCTCCCCGGCGTGGACGCCAAGGCCCTGGAGGGGGCCGACCTGGACAAGAACGCCCTGGGCAAGACCGAGGCCATCATTCTGTCCATGACCCCCGCCGAGCGGGAGAACCCCTCCATCCTCAACAGCAGCCGGAAAAAGCGCATCGCCGCCGGCAGCGGCACCCAGGTGGTGGACGTCAACCGGCTCCTCAAGCAGTTCGAGCAGATGCAGCAGCTCACCAAGCAGATGGCCGGTATGTCCGGCGGCAAGATGGCCCGGCGTATGGGCCGGATGGGGAAGTTCAAGGGCTTCCCCTTCGGATAAGTTGGTCCGTACCGGCGGAGGACTCTCCTATGGTACTGCCATATAAGGATTTTTGAAAGATCATTTGGAGGTGACAATACATGGTTAAAATCAGACTGCGTCGCATGGGCGCCAAGAAGGCTCCCTTCTATCGCATCGTGGTGGCCGACTCCCGCTATCCCCGCGACGGGCGTTTCATCGAGGAGATCGGCTTCTACAATCCCACTGTGGACCCCGCCGAGCTGAAGGTGGACGTGGAGCGCGCCCAGGCCTGGATCAAGACCGGCGCTCAGCCCACTGAGACCGTGAAGGCTCTGCTGAAAAAGGCCGGCGTGTAAGCCGGCAGGAGGCGCACATGAAAGAGCTTCTTACCTATGTGGCCCAGAACCTGGTGGAGCATCCGGAGGCCGTTTCGGTCACCGAGACCCGGGGGGATGGCGAGACCCTGCTGGAGCTTCGGGTGGCCCCCGAGGATATGGGCAAGGTCATCGGCCGTCAGGGCCGCATCGCCAAGGAGATCCGCACCCTGATGCGCTCCGTGGCCCAGCGGAAGGGGACCAGGGTCTCCGTCGAGATCGTGGATTGAAAGGCGGCGGGAGCTGATCCCGCCGCCTTTCCTTTTGAATGGGCCGTCAGGCCGGAAAGGACCGATCACCAAATGAAACATAAATTCTTGGAGGCCGGGCAGATCGTCAACACCCACGGCATCCAGGGGGAGGTCAAGATCGTCCCCTGGTGCGACTCCCCCGAGTTCCTCTGCTCCTTCTCTACCTTATATATTGACGGCGCCCCCGTCAAAGTCCTGGCCGCCCGGCCCCACAAGGGGAACGTGCTGGCCCGGCTGGAGGGGGTGTCCGACATCAATGCCGCCATGCGCCTCAAGGGCAAGACGGTCCACATCGACCGCACCGGGGTGGAGCTCCCCGACGGCCGCCACTTCCTGGCCGACCTCATGGGCCTGGAGGTGCGGGACGCCGACACCGGCGCCGTGCTGGGCTCCGTCCACGACATCCTCACCCCCCCTGCCCACGAGGTCTACGTGGTCCGGGACGGCGGCAGGGAGTACCTCATCCCCGCCGTGGACGAGTTCGTCAAGGAGATCGACGTGGACGGCGGCTTCATCCGGGTCAAGCTCATTGAAGGGATGGGCGGCGATGTATAGCATTGACATCATGACCCTTTTTGACGAGACCGTGGGCGACATGATGAACGAGTCCATCCTGGGCCGGGCCCAGGAGCGGGACATCCTGCGCATTGAGGCCCATCAGATTCGGGACTACACCTTAAATAAGCAAAAGCAGGTGGACGACTATCCCTACGGCGGCGGCCACGGGGCGGTGATGCAGGCCGACCCCCTCTACCAGTGCTGGAAGCACATCACCGACACCTATGGCCCCGGCCGCACCATCTTCCTCTCCCCTGCCGGCAGGACCTTCACCCAGACCGAGGCCAAGCGGCTCCTCCGGGACTACGACCACCTGATTTTGGTGTGCGGCCACTATGAGGGCATCGACGAGCGGTTCATCGAGGAGTGCGTGGACGAGGAGATCTCCATCGGGGACTTTGTCCTCACCGGCGGGGAGCTGCCCGCCATGGTGGTGGCCGACGCCGTGGCCCGGATGGTGCCCGGAGTCCTCTCCGACCCGGCCTGTTTTGAGGACGAGAGCCACTGGAACGGCCTGCTGGAGTATCCCCAGTACTCCC
>DXDV01000219.1 GCA_019115345.1 Candidatus Intestinimonas stercorigallinarum
GGTGGACGTGGCCGCCGAGGGCTACGACGCCATCATCCCCGCCATGCTCTCGGGGCTCCCCGACCTCCTCATCGCCGTGGTGGTCATCCTGGTCCTCTCGGCCTCCATGTCCACCCTCTCCTCCCTGGTGCTGGCCTCCAGCTCCACCCTCACCCTGGACTTCATTGCCGAGACCGTGGCCCCCGGCATGGATCAGCGGCGGAAGCTCCAGATCATGCGGGGACTCATCGTCCTCTTCATCGCCATCTCGGTGGTGCTGGCCATCATCCAGCACCGCTCCAGCGTCACCTTCATCGCCCAGCTCATGGGCATCTCCTGGGGGGCCCTGGCGGGAGCCTTTCTGGCCCCCTTCCTCTACGGCCTGTACTGGAAGGGGACCACCAAGGCCGCCTGCTGGTGCAGCTTCCTCTTCTCCACGGTGGTCATGCTGGCCAACATCTTCGTGGCCGACGCCTTCCCTGCCCTCCTTCGGTCCCCCATCAACGCCGGCGCCTTCTGTATGCTCTCCGGCC
This sequence comes from Candidatus Intestinimonas stercorigallinarum, assembly GCA_019115345.1. Classification (GTDB taxonomy): domain Bacteria; phylum Bacillota; class Clostridia; order Oscillospirales; family Oscillospiraceae; genus Intestinimonas; species Intestinimonas stercorigallinarum. The sequence goes on from DXDV01000219.1 coordinate 513, forward strand.
TGGTGCTGGTGCCGGTGGTGTCGCTCTTCACCAAAAAGCCCGACCGGGCCCTGGTGGAGGGGGCCTTCTCCTGCTACGACCGGCCGGTGACCGTCCGGCAGCGGGAGGCCCTGGGCGCCTCGGCGGAGGAGGGCTGAGGTCCCATACGGAGGTGCCAAATCAAGGTAAACCGCCAGCATATGGTTGCCATTTCCAACCCGGCATGGTATACTGCATAGCAATTTCCGCGCTCCGGGACCGCCCCGGGCGCGGGTGGTCAAAGCAGGCCAGGGCGAGGGCCTGATCCCGCCGGTGGGAGGGGGATCGGGCTGGAAGGGAGGGGAGCGCCGTGGTCAACCTGCCGGCTGTCATCATCGCCAATGGAGTGGGCGTCGCCTTGATGGCGGTGCTCCTGCTCAGCGGCCATAAGAACGCCCGCAACGTCTTTTTTGACGAGAAGCTCTTCTTCGCCATGGCGGTGCTCACCATCGTCCTCTGCCTCAGCGAGACCGCCTCCTTCTGTATGGACGGCAAGCTGTTCCCCCTGGCCAGGGGCATCAACATCTTCCTCAATTCCCTCATCTTCTGCCTCAACATGGTCTTTTGCTATGTCTGGGTGGTCTATGTGGACTACAAGCTCTTCGAGAGCATGGAGCGGCTCCGCCGCCGGGCCCTGCCCATGGCCGTCCCCGCCCTGGTCATCATCGCCATGAGCGCCGCCAATCTCTTCGTGGACGTATTTTTCACCGTCACGGAGGAGAATGTCTACATCCGCACCTCCCTGGCCCCCCTCACCTATCTGGTCACCTACGGCTACCTCATCGGCGGGGCTCTGGAGGCCTACGGCTGCCGCCGGAAGGCCCAGAAATACCTCTTCATGCCGGTGCTGGTCTTTCTGGTCCCCATCTTCCTGGGGAGCCTCCTCCAGCTGCTCTTCTACGGGGTGGCCCTCATCTGGGTATCGGTGGCGGTGGGGGTGGTCTCCCTCTACATCAACATCCAGAACGAGGCCTCGGCGGTGGACCCCCTCACCGGCCTCTACAACCGGCAGTACTGCAACCGCTACCTCAACTGCGAGACCCGGCAGACCCCGCCGCCGGGGCGGCGGCTGGCGGGCATCCTGCTGGACGTGGACGCCTTCAAGATCATCAACGACACCTGCGGCCATGTGGTGGGGGACGCCGCCCTCCGAGACGTGGGGAGGGTCCTCCACCGGGCGGTCTCCGACCAGGACTTCGTGGCCCGCTACGCCGGGGACGAGTTCGTGGTGTTCCGCTGGGTGGAGCGGGAGGAGGAGATTCGGGAGCTGCTGGCGGCCATCCGGGCGGAGTGCGCCCGTTTCAACGGGCAGACCGACCGGCCCTACCGCCTCTTCTTCTCCATGGGCGCCGCCTTCTACGACGCCCGGAGCGACACGGTGGAGTCCTTCCTGGTCCGGATGGACCGGGCGATGTACCGGGAGAAGCGGGACCGGGGCCGGACCCCCGAACAGGTCATCCCGGGGCGGACGCCGGTGGTCTCCCGCGGGGAGGAGATGTTCTGAGCCCTGACGGGGTGAAACAGAGGACTCGCTGTAAAATAATGTCTGCTGAATAAACCGCAAAGCGGTTTATTCACGCGGCGGTAGCCGCGCAATTCCATAAAAACGGCTCAAAGGAGCCGCTTTTATGGAATTCAGCCATTGTTGCGATGCGTATTTCCACCGGTGCGTCTCAACGCACCGGTGGAAGGTGCAAGGTTTTTGGACGAAATTGTCCAAAAACCTTGCACTTGAACAAAGCCATTTGGTCTTGAAAGCTTTGGCTTTCAAGGCGTTCGGCTTTGTTTAGTACGCATTAAAATAAGCCCATCGACAAAAGGAGAGCTTTGGAACCCCCTTTCGGGGATCCAAAGCTCTCCTTTTCGCTTATGAACGGCAGCGGGACACGGGGGACCTCAGTCCAGGGGGAGGCCGGTGAGGCGGCGGCGGACCAGGTCGAAGGCGTGGTGGGCGGCGCGGTTGCGCACCCCCGCCCGGCCGGAGGCACCCAGCCGCAGCTCCTTCACATGGCAGAAGTCCTTCCCCGCCAGGGCCGTGTACACCAGCCCCACCGGGTTGCCCCGGTCGTCGGGGTCCGGACCGGCCACCCCGGTGGTGGCCACCGCCAGGTCGCAGCCCAGCACCCGCCGGGCCCCCTCGGCCATGGCCCGGGCCACCTGGGGGGAGACGGCGCCGTGGACGGTCAGCAGCTCCTCCGGCACCCCCAGCACGGCGTGCTTGACGGCGTCGGTGTAGCTCACCACGCCCCCCCGAAAGACGGCGGAGGCGCCGGGCAGGTCGGTCATGCGCTTGGCGATGAGGCCGCCGGTGCAGCTCTCGGCGGCGCCCAGGGTGAGTCCCCGGTCCTTCAGGAGCTGGAGGACGGCCGACTCCAGGTTTTTCACGTCGGCGCCGTAGACCAGGGGGCCGAAGAGGGCGCGGACCTCGGCCTCCACCGGGGCGATGAGGGCCCGGGCGGCCTCCTGATCGGGGGCGTGGGCGGTGATGCGCAGCTCGCACTCCCCCTCCTTGGCGTAGGGGGCCAGGGTGGGGTTGGCCATGGCGTTCATCTTCTCCCGGAGCCTGGCCTCCATGGCCGACTCCCCGATGCCGAAGAGCTTGAGGGTGCGGGAGAGGATGACCCCGTCGGAGAGGGACCGGAGGTAGGGCAGGGCCCGGTGCTCGAACATGGCCCGGCACTCCCGGGGGGGACCGGGGAGCATGAGCACCCGGACGCCGCCGGACGCGAAGGCGCAGCCGGGGGCGGTGCCCCAGTCGTTGTCAAAGACGGTGCAGCCCTCCGGCAGCATGGCCTGCTGGAGGTTGTTCTCTGTCATGGGCCGGTGGGGATGGAGCCGGCGGAAGTAGTCGGCGATGCGGTCGGCGGAGGGCTGGTGAAAGACCAGGGGCAGGCCGAAGGCGGCGGCCAGGGTCTGCTTGGTCAGGTCGTCGCAGGTGGGGCCCAGCCCGCCGGTGGTGATGATGATGTCGGCCCGGCCCTTGGCGATGTCCACGGCGGAGCGGAGCCGGGCGGGGTTGTCCCCCACCACGGTGTGGTAGTAGACGTTGATGCCCAGGGCGGACAGGCCCTGGGAGATCATCTGGGCGTCGGTGTTGGCGATGTTGCCCAGCAATAATTCCGTTCCTACGGCGATGAGCTCGGCGGTGTAGGACATAAAAAAGACCTCTTTCGCTATGAGATGATAGAAAGCCGCGCATCACATGCTCGCTCCCCGCGTCATCCTGTACACCCCCGTGTCATCCTGAGCGCAGCGAAGGATCCGTTTCCCCGTCCTTTTGCGGAACGTCAGGAGACGGGGGTACGGATTCTTCGGCCTGCGGCCTCAGAATGACGGGGAGGGGCGTGGTGTCGGGACACACAAACAGTGCGGTGCTGTGGACGGGCGTCAGCCCAGCTGGACCCGCTCGATGCCCTCCAGGGCCTCCTTCACCAGGCCGTCGATGTCCAGGGGGGCCTCGATGGCCTCCACGTCCTCCAGGCGGGGACGGGTCCGGGGGT
>DXDV01000220.1 GCA_019115345.1 Candidatus Intestinimonas stercorigallinarum
CAGGGTCATGGAGGCGGCCAGGCTCTGCCGTTACCGGAAGGTGGCGGTGGCCGGCGGCGTGGCGGCCAACTCCCGTATCCGGGGGGACCTGGAGAAGGCCTGCGCCCAGGCGGGCATGGAGCTCTATCTGCCCCCCCTCTCCCTGTGCGGCGACAACGGCGCCATGATCGGCTGTCAGGCCTACTATGAGTACTTGGCCGGCACCCGGGGCGGCCTGGATCTGAACGCCTACGCCAACCGAGACATCGAAACTGCCTAAACCATATAAATGTGGGCGGCCCCTTCCCAGCTTGGGAAGGGGCCGCCCACATAAAAGAAAGAGAGGAAGATCAACCGTTGAGGGCGGTTTTGATGGACTCCAGGACAGTGTCCTGATCCTCGCACATGACCAGCAGGACGGTGCCGTCCTCCAGGGTCTCCACCTTGGCGGCGCTGGCGATATCGTACTGGTCGGCCAGGTACTGCTGGAAGCTCTGCTTCTGCTGCTCCACAAAGGCGTTGACGCCCTCCAGCACCTCCTCGCCCTTGCCCTCGGCGGGGAGGATGGCGGCAATGCCGTAGGCCTTGATGTTCATGGGAGAGACGGCCACGGCGAAGGCGGCGGCGTTTTCGTCGGTAACGCCCACCATGGGCAGCACCATGCTGGCCATCTCGTCCTCGGTGGAGGTAATGACGGGGATGGCCTCGTTCATCTCCTGGTCCCGGGCGGATTCGATGGCGGACTGATAGGCCTGGGTGTACTCCTCAGGGGTCTTGGCGGCGTCGCCGGACGACTCCCCCTGACCGCCGCAGCCCGCAAGGGCGGAGAGGAGCAGCAGGGCGGACAGCGAAAGGGACAGCATACGTTTCATTTGGATGATTCTCCTTTGGCTTTTTTGTTGTCACACTCCCCTTTGACGCAGAGCGCGGGACTTTGTTCCCCGGATTCCGAAAAAATATGAAGTCCCCCCTCCCCGTCCGCCACCACGGCGGTGCCGCCGCCGGTGAGTCCGCCGCTCAGGAGCAGCTCGGCTATGGGGTCCTCCACCTGGGTGCGGATGGCCCGCCGGAGGGGACGGGCGCCGTATTCCGGGTCGAAGCCGGCGTCGGTGAGCCGGTCCAGGGCCTGCCCGCTCACCCGCAGCCCCACCTGCCGCTCCCCCAGCCGCTCTCCCAGCCGGTCCAGGAGCCGCCGGGCGATCTCCCGCAGCTCCGTCCGGGTAAGGGGCGGAAAGACGATGGTCTCGTCCACCCGGTTGAGAAACTCCGGACGGAAGAGCTCCTTGAGCTCGGAGAGGGCGGCCCGGCGCAGCTCCTCCGGCGAGGGTCCCTCCCCCCGGTCCCCGGCAAAGCCCAGCCGCCTGCCTTTGGCGGCCAGACACCGGGCGCCGGCGTTGGAGGTCATGACCACCACGGTATTCCGGAAGTCCACCCGGCGGCCCTGGGCGTCGGTGACCACGCCGTCCTCCATGAGCTGGAGGAGGACCCCCCATACGTCTGGATGAGCCTTCTCCAGCTCGTCGAAGAGGACCACCGAATAGGGCTTGCGGCGCACCCGCTCGGTGAGCTGTCCCCCCTCGTCGTAGCCCACATAGCCCGGCGGAGAGCCCAGGAGCCGGGAGACAGTGTGCTTTTCCATATACTCCGACATGTCGAAGCGGATGAGGGCCTCCTCGCTGCCGAAGAGGGCGGCGGCCAGTGCCTTGCAGAGCTCGGTCTTACCCACGCCTGTGGGACCCAGGAAGAGAAAGGAGCCGATGGGCCGCCCCGGCTCCTTCAGTCCCGCCCGGCCCCGTCGGATGGCCCGGGCCACCGCCCGCACGGCGGCCTCCTGCCCCACCACCCGGCGGTGGAGCTCCCCCTCCAGGGCCAGGAGCCGCTGGGACTCGGTCTGGCTGAGGGCGCTCACCGGGATGCCGGTGCAGTCGGACACCACGGCGGCCACGTCCTCCGCCTCCACCGCCCGCTCCCCCTGGCCCTGCCGCCAGGCCCGGCACTGGACGGCCAGCTCCCGGCGGAAGTCCCGCTCGGCGTCCCGGAGCCGGGCCGCCTGCTCGTAGTCCTGCCCCCGGATGGCGGCCTCCCGGGCCAGAGCCGCCTGACAGGCCCGCTCCTCCAGCCCCCGCAGGGCGGGAGGCGTATCCAGCGCCCCCATCCGCACCCGGGCGGCGGCCTCGTCGATGAGGTCCACCGCCTTATCAGGGAGACAGCGGTCGGGGAGATAGCGGCAGGAGAGGGCCACCGCCGCCTCCAGGGCCTGGTCGGTGATGGTCAGCTTGTGGTGGTCCTCGTAGCGGCCCCGGAGCCCCCGGAGAATGTCCAGAGCGGCCGCCCGGTCCGGCTCCTCCACCAGCACTGGCTGGAAGCGCCGCTCCAGGGCTGCGTCCTTTTCGATATACTTCCGGTACTCGGCCAGGGTGGTGGCCCCCACCACCTGGAGCTCCCCCCGGCTCAGGGCCGGTTTTAGGATGTTGGCGGCGTCGATGGCTCCCTCGGCGCTGCCCGCCCCCACGATGGTGTGGAGCTCATCCAGAAAGAGGATGACGTCCCCCGCCCGGCGGACCTCGGCCAGGATAGCCTTCACCCGCTCCTCGAACTCCCCCCGGTACTTGGTCCCCGCCACCGTGGCGGAGAGGTCCAGGGAGAGCAGCCGCTTGCCCCGAAGGCAGTCGGGCACCTGACCGGCCACGATCCGCCGGGCCAGCCCCTCGGCAATGGCCGTCTTGCCTACGCCGGGCTCACCGATGAGGGCGGGGTTGTTCTTCTGACGCCTGGAGAGGATCTGGATGATCCGGCGGAGCTCACTGTCCCGTCCGATGACGGGGTCCAGACTTCCGGCGGCGGCCAGCCGGGTCAAATCTTTGGAAAATTGTTCTAACAGCTTTTTCTCGCCCCGTTCCAAGTGTTCACGCTCCGGTTTCGGCCGTATGGCCTCCCCCCAGTGGGGAGGGCCTGCCGGCGTCTCCCCCAGCGCGCGGATGATGTCTGTGTAAAGGCCGCTCAGCTGTCCCGTGGCGGCCAGGACCCGGGCAGCGGCGCACTCCCGGAGCCGGAGCAGGCCCAGCAGCAAATGCTCCGTATCCACCTTGCGCCCGCCGCCCCGGAGACATTCCGCCGCCGCCAGCTCCACTGCCTGGCGGCAGTGGGGCGTCAGGCCCTGGAGGGGTACGTCCACCGCACTGCCCGCGCCGGACAGCCGGCGCACTTCCTCCTCCAGACGCTCCCGGGTGAGGCCGGAGACCCGGAGCAGCTGCGCCGCCGCCCCCTGCCCCTCCTGGCACAGACCCAGGAGCAGGTGCTCCGTGCCCACATAGCTGTGTCCCAGGTCGGCGGCCGCCTTCTGGGCCAGCCTCAGGGCCGCCTGGGCCCGCTGGGTGAATTGCTTTTCCCCGATGGCTTCTCACCTCGTTCCTCTTTCTTGCCGTCCGGCCGCGCCGTCCGGCTGTCATGGGCCCGGCTGTGGGCCGCGCCCTCCAGCTCCGGCGTCAGCGCGCCGGCGACCTCCACGGAAAACTGGTCTCGCATCTGGCTCACCTCCTCGCCGGTGGGCGGTCTCCCGCCCCACCGCTTCAATATATCCAGAACCTGGCCCGGATAAACCCGCGCGGCTCATCCAGATGGTTTCGGTCCGGACGTCTACCCTAGTTTAACCAGTTTTGGTCTCTTTACCCTCCGTGAACAAAGGGGAATACGCCTGCCAGCGGGCCAAACCGACGCTGGCTGCCTCAGTGGCCCCGAAAAACCGTATTGTCCTTTGTACATTGAGGGTAGCCGCCGGGCCGGTCCGCAGCCGGCAAAAGGGGCTCCGCCTGCCCGGCAAAAAACACCGCGAATTTTTACACAAATAAAGATTGCATTTTTTAAAAACTGTGGTAGAATGAGTTTACATTGAAGTTTGGAGGTGTTCCCAATGGCCTATGTCATCAGCGATGCTTGTGTGAGCTGCGGCGCTTGCGCCGATTCTTGCCCCATGGGTGCGATTTCTCAGGGCGACAGCCAGTACGTCATCGACGCCAATACCTGCATCGATTGCGGCGCTTGCGCTGATACCTGCCCCACCGGCGCCATCGCTCAGGGCTAACACACAGCGGCTTTTACTTAAAGCGAAAACAAGGCGGCGTACATGGTACGCCGCCTTGTTTTTATCAAAGCGCCTCTCCCCCGCCCTCAATCTCACGGTCCCGGTCCCCGGGCGCGGCCGCGGCCGACACATAGGAGTGCTGTTATGGACCTCTGCGACCTCAACACCATCAAAGCCCTGCTGGGCCGCCACGGCTTTCATTTCTCCAAATCCATGGGACAGAATTTTCTCATCCAGGACTGGGTGCCCCGTGGTCTGGTGGAGGGGGCCGGCGTGGGCGCGGAAAACGGCGTGCTGGAGATCGGACCCGGCATCGGCCCCCTCACCGCCCAGCTGGCCGCCGCCGCCCGGAAGGTGGTGGCGGTAGAGCTGGACCGCTCCCTCCTGCCCGTCCTGAGCGAGACCTTGGGAGATCATTCCAACGTGGAGATCCTCCCCGCCGACATCCTGAAGCTGGACATCCCCGCCCTGGTGGATGAGAGGTTCCCCGGCCTCACCCCCATGGCCTGCGCCAACCTGCCCTACAACATCACCACCCCCGTCCTCACCGCCCTCATCGAGGCCCGGCGCTTCGCCTGCATCGCCGTGATGATCCAGCGGGAGGTGGCCCTGCGGATCTGCGCCGCCCCGGGCACGGCGGACTACGGCGCCTTCTCGGTGTACTGCCAGTACCACACCGTCCCCGAGCTTCTCTTCGACGTGGGGCCCGAGTGCTTCGTTCCCGCCCCCAAGGTGACCTCCTCGGTCATCCGCATGGTCCCCCGCGCCGTCCCGCCCGAGGGGGTGGAGGACGAAAAGCGGTTCTTCCGGGTGGTGAAGGCCGCCTTCGGCCAGCGGCGCAAGACCCTCCTCAACGCCCTCTCCGCCGGGCTGGGCGGCGTGGACAAGGAGACCATCCGAGCGGCCATCGCCGCCGCCGGACTCCCAGAGCACGTCCGTGGGGAGCGGCTGGGCATTCCCGAGTTCGCCGCCCTCACCCGTGCCCTGGGAGACTTTTAGCGCCCCTTCCGTGTCCCCGGCCCTCCTTTCCGCATAGCATGGAGAGAAAGGAGGGCCTCTCCATGCCCATCATCTACCTCTCTCCCTCCACCCAGGAGAACAACCTCTACGTCAACGGCGGCTCCGAGGAGTACTGGATGAACCGCCTGGCCGACGCTATGGTCCCCTATCTGGACGCCTCCGGCATCCGCTACGTCCGGAACACGCCGGAGATGACGGCGGCCAGCTCCATCGCCGCCTCCAATCAGGGCAGCTACGACCTCCACCTGGCCCTCCACTCCAACGCCGCGCCGGAGGACCGCTACGGCCAGGTCCGGGGGGTGCTGGTCTTTTACTACCCCGGCAGCAGCAAGGGCCGCCGGGCCGCCGAGATCATGGCGGAAAACCTGAAGCAGATCTATCCCATCCCCGCCCTGGTCCGGGCCGAGCCCACCACCTCCATCGGGGAGGTCCGGCGGGTGCGGGCCCCGGCCGTTTTTCTGGAGCTGGGCTACCACGACAACCCAGACGACGCCGCCTGGGTGAAGAACCAGCTGGACCTCATCGCCCAAAACCTGGTGGGCTCTCTGTGCCAGTACTTCGGCATCCCCTTCCTCACCCCGGTACCGGAGCGCCAGGGGGTGGTGGACGTGTCCTGGGGCTCCCTCAACATCCGCGCCCGGCCCGACCGGTCCGCCCCCATCCTGGCCCGGGCCTACGACGGCGCCCGGCTGACCATCCTCAACCAGTGGCAGGGCTGGTATCTGGTCCGGTTCGGAGACGTGACGGGGTACGCCAGCAGCGACTACATCACCCTAGTCTGACCCCTTTTTCCGGACGTTCATAGAAAGTTCACAGCGCGTTCTAAATCTGTCCATCACTTCCCGCCGGGCTGTGGTATCCTATGATCAGCGAGACCCAAACCATTCCAACCTCCTCCCTCTCTCTCTTTGCAACACCGCTGTGCTCCCCGGAGAGGCAGCCGTCTCTCCGGGGAGGCAGACCAAAACTTCCGTCGGCAGCTCTGCTGTCGGCGTTTTTTGTTGTGGGAGTTGCTATGCGAATGTCGGATGGATATGAAAATATCTACGGGACAAACGGCCAAGCCGTTTGTCCCGTAGATATTTTTATATTTCAAGCCCTGATTTGCATCCTGGCAATATGTCCGGCAGTCGGGGCTTTTGGCTGCCGCGGGCAGTTTTTTACAGCGTTCCGGGGCGTTTCTGGAAAAAACGGACCGTCCAGCGGGAAAAGGCCCGCTGATCTGGCATGTTACCTATTTTCAAACATGCCCGGCTCAATCCAGGGGAACCAGTTCGCTCTGCTCTCCCTCATTCCT
>DXDV01000221.1 GCA_019115345.1 Candidatus Intestinimonas stercorigallinarum
AGACCATGAAGCCCTGCATCGCCCGGCTCCAGTCCTTCGGCATCCCCACCGAGGTCCGGGTCATCTCGGCCCACCGCACCCCCGCCGCCGCCGAGACCTTCGCCTCCCAGGCCAGGGAGAACGGCTTCGGCGTCATCATCGCCGCCGCCGGCAAGGCCGCCCACCTGGCGGGCGTCATCGCCGCCTACACCACCCTGCCCGTCATCGGCGTGCCCATCAAGACCTCCATGATGGGGGGACTGGACTCCCTCCTCTCCATGGTCCAGATGCCCAAGGGCATCCCCGTGGCCTGTGTGGCCGTGGACGGCGCCGACAACGCCGCCATCCTGTCCGCCCAGATGCTGGCCCTCTCCGACGAGGACCTGGCCGGAAAGCTCTCCGCCTTCAAGGTCAGGATGGCCGAAGAGGTGGCCGAAAAGGACCGGCACATCGGCGAAAAGCTCTGAGGACCGCCCAAGTCAACATACAGATCAAAACCAAAAACCAATTATATCAAAGGAGCAAGAGAGAAAATGGCTTACGAGAAGAAGGAGCAGCTCTACGAGGGCAAGGCCAAGAAGGTCTACGCCACCGACGACCCCGAGGTGGTCATCGTCTCCTACAAGGACGACGCCACCGCCTTCAACGGCCTGAAGAAGGGCACCATCACCGGCAAGGGCGCCATCAACAACCGCATGACCAACAACCTCATGCGCCGCCTGGAGGAAAAGGGCGTGCCCACCCACTACGTGGAGGAGCTCTCCGACCGGGAGACCGCCGTGAAGAAGGTCTCCATCGTCCCCCTGGAGGTCATCGTCCGCAACATCTCCGCCGGCTCCTTCGCCAAGCGGTACGGCGTGGAGGAGGGCATCGTGTTCGACGAGCCCACCTTCGAGTTCTCCTATAAGAACGACGACCTGGGCGACCCCCTGCTCAACACCTCCCACGCCCTGGCCCTCAAGCTGGCCACCAAGGAGGAGATCGCCCTCATCCGCAAGTACACCATGATGGTCAACGACCTCCTCAAGGGCTTCATGAAGGAGATCGGCATCGACCTGGTGGACTTCAAGCTGGAGTTCGGCAAGACCAGCGACGGCGCCATCGTCCTGGCCGACGAGATCAGCCCCGACACCTGCCGCCTCTGGGACGAGACCACCCACGAGAAGCTGGACAAGGACCGCTTCCGCCGCGACCTGGGCGGCGCTGAGGAGGCCTACGAAGAGGTCATGCGCCGCCTGATGGGGGACAACTGAGCATGGGCGGTTTCTTCGGCGCGGTCTCCAAGCGCGATTGCGTGCTGGACCTCTTCTTCGGCACCGACTACCACTCCCACCTGGGCACCAAGCGGGGCGGCATGGCGGTCTACGACCAAAAAAGCGGCTTTCAGCGGCAGATCCACAACATCGAGAACACCCCCTTCCGCACCAAGTTTGAAAAGGACCTGGCCGACTTCCACGGCCAGGCCGGCATCGGCTGCATCAGCGACACCGACCCCCAGCCCCTGCTGGTCCGCTCCCATCTGGGGCTCTACGCCATCACCACCGTGGGCATCATCAACAATGCCGACGAGCTGGTGGAGCGCTACTTCTCCGACCACGGCCACCAGTTCATGGCCATGAGCTCCGGCAAGGTCAACGCCACCGAGCTGGCCGCCGCCCTCATCAACCAGAAGGACGACCTGGTCTCGGGCATTCTCCACGCCCAGGAGGAGATCCGCGGCTCCATGACCATGCTCATCCTCACCCAGACGGGGGAGATCATCGCCGCCCGGGACAAGCTGGGCCGGCTGCCCGTGTTGGTGGGGCAGGGGGAGAACGGCTGCTGCGTCTCCTTCGAGTCCTTCGCCTATCATAAGCTGGGCTATGCCGACGCCTATGAGCTGGGCCCCCGGGAGATCGTCCGCATCACCCCCGACGGCTGGGAGAGCCTCTCCCCCGCCGGAGAGGAAATGCGCATCTGCGCCTTCCTCTGGACCTACTACGGCTATCCCAACTCCAACTACGAGGGGGTCAACGTGGAGGTCATGCGCTACCGCAACGGCGAGATCATGGCCCGGGATGAGGTCCAGCACGGCCGGCTGCCCAAGGTGGACTATGTGGCCGGCGTCCCCGACTCCGGCGTCCCCCACGCCATCGGCTTCGCCAACCGCTGCGGCAAGCCCTTCGCCCGTCCCTTCGTCAAATACACCCCCACCTGGCCCCGCTCCTTCATGCCCGCCAACCAGGAGGTCCGCAACCAGGTGGCCAAAATGAAGCAGATCCCCGTCCCCGAGCTCATCGAGGGCAAGAAGCTCCTCTTCGTGGACGACTCCATCGTCCGGGGCACCCAGCTCCGGGAGACGGTGGAATTCCTCTACGAGTCCGGGGCCGAGGAGGTCCACATGCGCTCGGCCTGCCCCCCCATCATGTACGGCTGCAAATTCCTCAACTTCTCCCGCAGCAACTCCGACATGGAGCTGCTGGCCCGGAGGACCATCCAGGAGCTGGAGGGGGACGAGGGCCAGGACCATCTGGAGGAGTACGCCGACGCCTCCACCCAGCGGGGACAGTGCATGCTCAGGGCCATCTGCGAGAGCATGGGCTTTGACTCCCTGGGCTATCAGTCCCTGGACGGCCTGCTGGAGTCCATCGGCATTGACCGCGGCAAGATCTGCACCTACTGCTGGACCGGCAGGGAGTGATCTCCCGGCCCCCACGTTCCATCCCAATGAAAAAGGAAGTACGAACCATGTCTACCCTCCACGAGGAATGCGGCGTTTTCGGCCTGTACGTAAACGGCATGGACCATGCCGCCGGCTGCGTCTACAACGCCCTGTACGCCCTTCAGCACCGGGGCCAGGAGAGCGCCGGCATCGCCATCAACGACGACGGCGTCATCACCAGCCACAAGGACGTGGGACTGGTCAGCGAGGTATTCACCCCTGAGATCCTGGAGCGCCTGGGCACCGGCAGCATCGCCGTGGGCCATGTGCGCTACGCCACCACCGGCCGGAAGAGCCGCGCCAACGCCCAGCCCATGGTCATCGACCATGTGAAGGGCACCATGGCCCTGTGCCACAACGGAAACCTCACCAACGCCGCCGAGCTCCGGGAGAGGCTGGAGCTCTCCGGCGCCATCTTCCACACCACCAGCGACACCGAGGTCATCGCCTACACCATCACCGGCGCCCGGCTCAAGACCCCCTCCATCGAGGCCGCCGTCTCCGCCGCCATGGACGTCATCCAGGGGGCTTACTCCCTGGTGCTCCTCTCCCCCCAGAAGCTCATCGCCGCCCGGGACCCCAACGGCTTCCGCCCCCTGTGCGTCGGCACCCTGGACGGAGGCTACGTCTTCGCCTCGGAGAGCTGCGCCCTGGACGCCATCGGCGCCCGCTTCCTCCGGGACGTGGCCCCCGGCGAGATCGTGGTGGCGGACAAGGACGGCCTGCGGAGCATCACCGACCACTGCGACGGCCGCAGGAGCAGCCTGTGCGTCTTTGAGTTCATCTACTTCGCCCGGCCCGACTCGGTCATCGACGGCGCCGGCGTCCATGAGGCCCGGCTCCGGGCCGGGTCCTTCCTGGCCCTGGAGCACCCCGTCCAGGCCGACATCGTCGTCGGCGTCCCCGACTCCGGCATCGACGCCGCCATCGGCTACGCCCGGCAGTCCGGCATCCCCTACGGCACCGGCTTCATCAAAAACAAGTATATCGCCCGCACCTTTATCGCCCCGGGTCAGAAGAACCGGGAGGACAAGGTCCGCATCAAGCTCAACCCCATCGCCTCCGTGGTCCGGGGCAAGCGGGTGGTCATCGTGGACGACTCCATCGTCCGGGGCACCACCTCGGCCCGGATCGTCTCCCTCCTGCGGGAGGCCGGCGCCGCCGAGGTCCACATGCGGATCTCCGCGCCCCCCTTCCTCCACCCCTGCTATTTCGGCACCGACATCGACTCCCGGGATCACCTCATCGCCTGCAACCACACGGTGGAGGAGATCGCCGGCATCATCGGCGCCGACTCTCTGGGCTATCTGAGCGTGGAGAGCGCCCACAAGCTGGCCAACGGCTGCGGCTGCGCCTTCTGCGACGGCTGCTTCACCGGACACTACCCCGTCCCCGTGCCCCAGGCCCGGGAGAAGTTCCGCTTTGAGCGCAAGCTCAGCCAAACCTGACATCGAGGAGGTCCCCACATGAAAAACTCTCACTCCGAGTCCTACGCCGCCGCCGGCGTGGACGTGACCGCCGGCTACGAGTCGGTGGAGCGCATCAAGCCCATGGTGGAGTCCACCTATATCCCCGGCGTGATGGGCACCCTGGGCGGCTTCGGCGGGCTGTTCGCCCCCGACCTGTCCGGCATGAAAAAGCCGGTGCTGGTCTCCGGCACCGACGGCGTGGGCACCAAGCTGCGCCTGGCCCAGCTCATGAATAAGCACGACACCATCGGCATCGACTGCGTGGCCATGTGCGTCAACGACATCATCTGCGGCGGCGCCTCCCCCCTCTTTTTCCTGGACTATATCGCCTGCGGCAAGAACGACCCCGCCCGGATCGCCGACATCGTCGCCGGCATCACCGAGGGCTGCCGCCGGGCCGGCTGCGCCCTTGTGGGCGGCGAGACCGCCGAGCATCCCGGCCTCATGGCCGAGGAGGACTACGACGTGGCCGGCTTCTCCGTGGGCATCGTGGACGAGGAGAAGATCATCGACGGCCGGGACCTCACCGCGGGCGACGTGCTCATCGGCCTGGGCTCCTCCGGCGTCCACTCCAACGGCTTCTCCCTGGTGCGCAAGGTCTTCGACGTGGAGCGCGCCGACCTGGGCGCCCCCGTGGACGAGCTGGGGGGCAAGAGCCTGGGGGAGACCCTCCTCACCCCCACCCGCATCTACGTCAAAGCCGTCCAGTGCCTCCTCCGCCACGGCATCCACGTCAAGGCCATCAGCCACATCACCGGCGGCGGCCTCTATGAGAATGTGCCCCGGATGATGAAGGAGGGCCTCACCGCCCGGATCGAGACCTCCTCCTTCCCCGTGCCCCCCATCTTCGGCCTCATCGCCAAGAAGGGCGGCATCCCCCCGCGGGACATGTACAACACCTTCAACATGGGCGTGGGGCTCATCCTGGCCGTCCCCAAGGAGGAGGTGGGCCTGGCCAAGGAGCTCCTCTGCCGGGCCAGCGAGCGGGCCTACATCATCGGCTCCGTGGTCAGCGGCGACGCCGGGGTGGAGCTGGTATGAGCACAAAGCGGATCGCCGTGCTGGTCTCCGGCGGCGGCACCAACCTCCAGGCCCTCATCGACGCCCAGCAGTCCGGCAGGCTCCAGGGCGGCGAGATCGTGGCCGTCCTCTCCTCCAAGGCGGGGGTCTACGCCCTGGAGCGGGCCGAGAAGGCCGGCATCCCCGGCTACGTGGTGGCCCGGAAGGACTTCGCCTCCAACCAGACCATGACCCTGGCCCTGGTGGAGAAGCTCCGGAGCCTCTCCATCGACCTGGTGGTGCTGGCCGGCTTTATGCACATCCTCACCCCGGAGATGGTGGCGGCCTACCCCAACGCCATCCTCAACGTCCACCCCGCCCTCATCCCCTCCTTCTGCGGAAAGGGGGCCTACGGCCTCCACGTCCATGAGCAGGCCCTTGCCTACGGCGTGAAGGTCACCGGCGCCACCGTCCACTTCGTCAACGAGGAGCCCGACGGCGGCCCCATCGTCCTTCAGAAGGCGGTGGCCGTCCGGGAGGGGGACACCCCCGAGGTCCTCCAGCGCCGGGTCATGGAGGAGGCCGAGTGGATCATCCTGCCCCAGGCCGTCTCCCTCTTCTGCCTGGACCGCCTGACCGTGGAGGGGCGTATCGTTCACATCAAGGAGGTTTGACCATGATCGATCTCAAGGCATATCTGAGCCAGAATCCCTATCCCGGCCGGGGCATCCTGCTGGGCCGGTCGGCCGACGACAGCAAGGCGGTCATCGCCTACTTCATCATGGGCCGCAGCGAGAACAGCCGCAACCGGGTCTTTGAGACCACCGACGACGGCATCCGCACCAGGGCCTTCGACGAATCCAAGATGGTGGACCCCTCCCTCATCATCTATCACCCCGTCCGGGTGGTGGAGGGCACCACCATCGTCACCAACGGCGACCAGACCGACACCGTGGCCGACGCCTTCCGGTCCGGCACCGGCTGGGTCCGGGCCCTGCGCACCCGGGCGTTCGAGCCCGACGGCCCCAACTATACCCCCCGCATCTCCGGCATGGTGCGGCCCGACGGCTCCTACCGGCTGTCCATCCTCAAGTCCGCCGGCGGCGACCCGTGTTGCTGCCAGCGCTTCTTCTTCGAGTACGACGCCCCCCGCCCCGGCCAGGGCCATTTCATCAGCACCTATGAGACCGACGGCGATCCCCTCCCCTCCTTCCAGGGGGAGCCCAAGACCGTGGGCGTGGGAGCCGAATCCCTGAAGGACTTCGGCGACGGGCTGTGGGAGAGCCTCAACGCCGACAACAAGGTCTCCCTCTTCGTGCGGTACATCGACTTGAAGAGCGGCGAGACCGAGACCCTCATCTACAACAAGCACGTCTGAGTATGCGGAGGTCAAGAAAATGACGGAACTGGAACTGAAATACGGCTGCAACCCCAACCAGAAGCCCGCCCGCATCTTCATGGAGTCCGGCGAGCTGCCCATCAAGGTCCTCAATGGAAAGCCCGGCTACATCAACTTCCTGGACGCCCTCAACTCCTGGCAGCTGGTAAAGGAGCTGAAGGAGGCCACCGGCCTGCCCGCCGCCGCCTCCTTCAAGCACGTCTCCCCCGCCGGCGCCGCCGTGGCCAAGGAGCTCACCGGCGTGGAGAAGCAGATCTACTTCGCCCAGGACATGGAGCTCACCCCCATCGCCTCGGCCTATGTCCGGGCCCGGGGCGCCGACCGGCTGTGCTCCTACGGCGACTGGGCCGCCCTCTCCGACGTCTGCGACGCCGCCACCGCCCGGTTCCTGGCCCTGGAGGTCTCCGACGGCGTCATCGCCCCCGGCTACACCGACGAGGCCCTGGCCATCCTCAAGACCAAGCGCAAGGGCGGCTACAACGTGGTGGAGATCGACCCCGATTACCTCCCCAAGCCCATCGAGCACAAGGACGTGTTCGGCATCACCTTCGAGCAGGGCCGCAACAACTTCGAGATCAACGACGCCCTCCTCTCCAACGTGGTCACCGCCAACAAGGAGCTGCCCGAGGCCGCCCGCCGGGACATGCTCCTCTCCCTCATCGCCCTCAAGTACACCCAGTCCAACTCCGTGTGCTATGTGAAGGACGGCATGACCATCGGCGTGGGCGCCGGTCAGCAGAGCCGCATCCACTGCACCCGCCTGGCCGGCAACAAGGCCGACATCTGGTGGCTGCGCCAGCATCCCAAGGTCCTGGGTCTCCAATTTGTGGACGGCATCCGCCGCCCCGACCGGGACAACGCCATCGACATCTATATCTCCGACGAGCACGACGACGTGCTGGCCGAGGGGGTGTGGCAGAACACCTTCCAGGTGAAGCCCGAGGTCCTCACCGCCGAGGAGAAAAAGGCGTGGGTGGCCCAGCTCTCCGGCGTCACCGTGGGCTCCGACGCCTTCTTCCCCT
>DXDV01000222.1 GCA_019115345.1 Candidatus Intestinimonas stercorigallinarum
AGTCGAACCGGCACGGGATCGCTCCCACAGGATTTTAAGTCCCGGGCGTCTACCAATTCCGCCACTCCGGCATCCCACTCCAGCGTCTCACGCCTTCAGGTGCTTAGTTAGAATATCACATCCAGCGGCCTTTGTCAAGACCTTTTTCACTCTGCGCGGGGCGGCGCAGAAAAAGGACCGCGGCGCCGGACATTGTGTCCGGCGCCGCGGGGGGTCGATTTTCTGGGAAGGGACGGCTCAGGCGGCCTGCTCGGTCTCGGCGGCAGCGCCGGACAGGGCGGCCTGGAGGGCCTCCACCTGCTCGGCGGAGAGGCCCACGGTGTCGGTGAGATAGGCGGCGGCAGCAGCGGCGAGGTCCACGCCGGCCAGATCCGCGCTCTCCTCCACACCGGCGATGGTGCGCAGGGAGTTCATGATGTTGCTCTCGGCGATCTTCTCGTACTGCTCGGAGCCCTCTTCCACATGGTAGTAGTTCTCAAAGGAGGTCATGTAGTCGACCTTGATCTCCTCCACGGTGGCGCCCATGAGGGCCTCCAGCAGGGCGGAGACGAAGCCGGCCCGGTCCTTGCCCTCATTGCAGTGGATGAGGTAGGGGCCCTCGTTGGCGATGAGGTACTCCAGGCCGGTCTTCAGCTTGGCGTTGAAGTCCTCGGCGGCGAAGTCCACGCCCATGTCCAGGGCCACCACGTTCAGGGTGGCGTAGTAGGTGTCGGCGTAGCCCTCATAGGCCTCCATGACCTCCTGGCTGTCGGCCAGGTTGAGGACGGTCTGGATGCCGGCGGCCTCGACCAGGGCGTCGGCGTAGGTGTTGCGGCCCAGCTCGGGGTTCACGGGGCTGGAGGAGCGGTAGAGGACGCCCTCGGCGATGTCGCCCATGACCACGGGGCGGAAGTTGGCGAACACCTCGTCGGAGGCGTAGTCGGCCCGGTCGTTGGTCCGGAGGGCGTCGATGTTCCGGAGCTGGTACTCCTCCAGGTAGCCCTCCTTCTCCTTCATGGCCACGGTGATGACGGCGCCCTCGCCGGCGCCGTAGGTCTCGGCGAAGTTGCCCATGTTGATGGCCACGGCCAGGGTGTTGGTGTCGGAGTCGGGCAGGGCGATGACGCTGCCGTTGTCCACGTCGCTGTAGGAGGTGCCGTAGGGCACGTCCATAGCCTCGCCGTTGACGGTGATGGTGAGGATATCGCCGGCCACGGCGTCGATGGTGCTCAGGGCCTCCAGGGAGATGCTGGTGGTGACGTTGCCGTACTTGCTCACGGAGGTGACGGTGCCGGAGAGGGCGCCGTCAAAGGCCAGCTGGAAGAAAGCGGCGGTGTCGGCGGCGGTCTTCAGGATGGTGGCGTGGTCGGCCTCGGTGAAGACGTTGTAGGTGTGGTCAGCGCCGTCGATCAGCCAGGCAGTGCCGTTCTGGGCAGCGTCCCGGATGGCAATGGCGTTGTCAGGGGTGACGGTGGTATCCTGGTCGCCGTTGATGGCCACCACGGGGACGGTGATCTTGGCGGTCTCAGCCAGCACATCGGTGCTCTCCACCTCCTCGAACCAGCGGGTGCCCACTTCCAGGGGCTCACGCCAGTCAAAGGTCATGGTGTAGGTGCCGTTGGTCTTGGCAGTCTCATAGGCGGCGTCAAAGCCCTCGGCGAAGAGGGTGCTGCCGTCCAGGGCGGTGGCGCCGGACCAGGTGACCACGGCCTGGAAGGTCTCGGGGTAGGCGGCGGCGGCCAGCAGGGCGTTGGTGCCGCCCTGGCTCCAGCCCATGACGCCGATCTTATCGGCATCCACATTCTCCAGGGCGGCCATGTAGTCGGCGGCGGCCTTGGCGTCGATGTTGGCGGAGGTGTAGCAGTAGTCGGTGTAGCTGGCGGTGGACTCGCCGTTGCCCATGAAGTCGAAGCGGATGGTGGCGATGCCCGCCTCAGCCAGGACGGGGGCGGCCAGGTCGTAGCCCATGCCGGCCTCGTGCTTGTCGGAGCCGGTGCCGTGGAGCATTACCACGGCGGCGAAGGGGCCCTCGCCGTCGGGCACGGTGACGATGGCGGGGATGGTGTGAGCGGGGATGCCGTCGGTCTCAGGGACCTCGATGCTCACAGCGGTCTCGGTGTAGCCCTTGGAGGCCTCCACCAGCTTGGAGAAGTTGAGGAGGATGGTGGCAAGCTCGGTGCGGACGGCGGTGCCGTTGGGGTCCAGCAGGTCGCCGGGCTTGCCGGAGAGGATGCCGGAGCCCACGGCCACGGCCATGCCGTCGGCGGCCCACTCGGCCACGTCGGCGGCGTCGGCGTAGGTGCTCAGGTCGCCGGCGGTGGTGGCCAGGCCCTTCACCTCAGCGTAGCGGGCGAAGATGGTGGCCAGCTCAGCGCGGGTCACAGCGCGGTCGCCGGCATAGGCGCCGGTGCCATCACCGGTGGTGAGGCCGGTGTCCTCAGCCCAGGCGGCGGAGTCGGCATACCAGGTGCCGGCCACATCGGCAAAGCTGGCGGCCTCAGCCACGGCGGGCTTGCCCTCCATGTTGTAGAGGGTCTGATACACGGTAGCGCGGGTCACAGTGCCGTTGGGGGTAAAGACCTTGGCGTCGGTGCTGGTGGAGCCCATGATGCCGTTCTCGATGACGTAGTTCACGGCCTCGGCGTACCAGGCGGCGGCGTCCACGTCGGCCCAGTCGGCGGGAGCCTCGGGCTCCTCAGCGGGGGT
>DXDV01000223.1 GCA_019115345.1 Candidatus Intestinimonas stercorigallinarum
ATCACTTCGCCATGACCGAACTCAACGTGGGCGGCGGCTTCGGCATCCGCTACACCGAGGAGGAGCCCAGGGACTACGGCTGGTATTTGGACCCCATGATGGCGCGCATTGACGCCTTCTTCCGGGACCTGGGCCTTCCCCGTCCCGCGGTGGTCACCGAGCCCGGCCGCAGCGTGGTGGGCGAGGCCGGCCTCACCCTCTACACCGTAGGCTCCGTCAAGGACATCCCCGGGGTGCGGAAGTACGTCTCCGTGGACGGCGGCATGACCGACAACATCCGCCCCGCCCTCTATCAGGCCAGGTACCGGGCCATCGCCGCCAACAAGGCGGAGGCCCCCGCCGATGATACCGTGACGGTGTGCGGCAAGTGCTGTGAGTCGGGGGACGTCCTCCTCCGGGACGCCGCCCTCCCCGCCCTGGAGGCCGGAGATATTCTGGCCGTCCTCTCCACCGGCGCCTACGGCTACTCCATGGCCAGCAACTACAACTCCAACCCCATCCCGGCGGTGGCGCTGGTAAAGGAGGGCCGCTCCGGCCTCATGGTCCGGCGGCAGACCTGGGAGGACCTGCTCTCCACCAGCTGTGACCCCGGCCTGTAACGCAAAATGCAAAAGGACCCGCCGCCCAATGGGCAGCGGGTCCTTTTTGTCGAAACGCGGTCAGCCCAGCAGGAGCTCCACGGCCTCCCGGAGGGTGGACTCCTCTCCCACGTTGCCGGGGAAGATGACGTAGGGCACACCGGGGAAGCGGCTCTCCTCGTCGGTGCGCCAGACGGGGATACCGGGGCGGATCTGGCCCAGCACCCAGGCCCGGCGGGTCCGCAGGGCCTTCACCCCCACGTCGCTGCTGGTGATGCCCCCCTTGGCCACCACGAAGGCGGGCACCGCCGTCAGATCGGCCACACAGCTCTGAACAGCGTCGCTGATGCGGACGCTGCGGAGGAGGGCCTCCTCCGGGGTGTCGTTCTCCAGGGTGAGGACGGCCCGCTTGGTGGAGACGCAGCAGGTCACCCCCCGGGCGATGAGCTCGCTGCACCGGGCGGTGATGGCGGCCGCCTCCTGCTCCAGGGCGCCGGGGGTGAGGACCAGGTCGCTGTTCATCTCGATGAACTCGATGCCCTCCACCGCCTTCAGGGCCTCCAGCTGGGCGGTGGTCTTTTTGGTGTGGGAGCCCACCACGATGATGCCGCCGTGGTCGGAGGCCTCCGTCACCATCTCGCTCCGGGCGAGGAGGGGCCGGTCGGAGATGTTCCCCAGGGCCTTCACCAGGGCGGCGGCGCAGCGGACGGTGTAGTTCCGCCCCCTGGCCATGGCCCGGTAGAGGGCGGTGGCGAAGACCATCACATCCAGGTCGTCCACGGCGTTGACCACGATGCGGCCGTAGTCCCGCGCCGCCTCCAGCTGGGCCTGGATGCCCTCGTAGTCCAGGGCCCGGATGCGCTGGAGGGAGATGCACGTCACGTCCTCCGCCCGGCATTTCCCGCCGGTCTTCTCCTCGATGTAGGCGGGCAGGGCGCTGTTCCGATAGCCGAAGGTCTCGTCCTTGGCGAACTCGGTCTGGCCGCAGGGCACCAGCTCGTCGCCGTACTTCACATAGTGGACGTTGTCCAGGGTGTACCGTCCCCCCTGCCGGAAGTAGGGGCAGAGGATCTCCCCGTCCACCGTCTTTCCCGTCTCCTTCTGGAACACCTCAGCCAGCAGCTCGGTCTCCAGGGGGTAGTGGCCCCGGAGGGTGGAGTCCCCCCGGCTGACGATGAGGTACTCCCGCCCCAGGTCGGCGGCCACGTCGGCCACATTCCGGGCGATCTCCCGGTGGACCTTCGTGGTCTCGGCCACGGTGAGGCCCCGGCTGTTGGTGAGGATGAAAAAGAGCTTCCCCGGCTCTGCAAAGCCCCGTCGGATGCTCTCCGGGGTCCAGTCGGTGTAGACGCTCACGTCGTGGACGGTCTGGACCCCGGTGGGGTCGTCGTCCAGCACCACGATCTGACGCTGACTGCGCTCCGCCTCGGCGGCCAGGGCGGCCTCCACCGCCGCCCGGTCGGGCAGGGGGTACCGCTCCAGGGCCGATACGCTGATCCGTTCCTCCATCTCCGCTCCCCCCTTACTCATAGAGCACCTGGGCGATGAGCACCAGCAGCTCCTCTCCCAGGCAGGCGATCTCGTGGGTGTCCCCCGGCATGGCGGCGATGAGGTCCCCCGTCTCCAGGAGCTGCTCCTCCCCGTTGATGACGTGCCGGGCCCGGCCCTTCACGATGACCATGGACTCCATCTCCCCCGTATGGGTGTGCCGCCCGATGGACACCCCCGGCGCCAGGGTGTGACGCACATACGCCCGCCCCTTCCCCAGCATCTCCGCCGGGGCGTCCAGCAGCCGCTCCATCATGACGGTCCCCTCGCCGCCCATGCAGTGCTCCAGAGGCGTGGGGGTCAGTTCCGCCGCCTTTTTCCACAACATCCTATGTTTCACCCCTTAAAAAAATCGTCCCTTCAACGTAGGACGTATCTTATCTATACCATACAATACGCCGGCGGGAAACGCAAGGGATTTCAGCAAATTTTTCTCCGCTCGGCCCCGCTCTTTTCCCCCCGTCCCGGAAAATCGCACAGTCGCCGCCGCCGGAATTTGTG
>DXDV01000224.1 GCA_019115345.1 Candidatus Intestinimonas stercorigallinarum
AAGACCACCTTGGCGTTGGGGTGCTCGTGCTTGATGAGCCGGGCGGTGAGGGTCATGGGGGTGAGGGCCATGGAGATGCAGTTGGCGTGCTCCGGGAAGAGCTTCTTGGCCATCACCGACCAGGCGGGGCAGCAGGAGGTGCCCATGAAGGGCAGCTCCTCCGGCACCTCCCGGAGGAAGTCGTCGGCCTCCTGGGCGGCGCACAGGTCGGCGCCGATGGCCACCTCGAAGACGTCGGCGAAGCCCAGCTGCTTCATGGCGGCACGGAGCTTGCCGGGGGTGACCTTGGGCCCGAACTGCCCCACAAAGGCGGGGGCCACGGCGGCGTACACCCGCTCGCCGGACTGGATGGCCCGGATGACCTGGAAGATCTGAGACTTGTCGGCGATGGCGCCGAAGGGGCAGTTCACCAGGCACATGCCGCAGGAGACGCACTTGTCGTAGTCGATCTCGGCCTTGCCGTTGGCGTCGGAGTGGATGGCGTCCATGCCGCAGGCCACGGCGCAGGGCCGCTGCTGGGTGATGATGGCGTTGTAGGAGCACACCTCGGCGCAGCGGCCGCACTTGATGCACTTGTCCTGGTCGATGACCGACCGGCCGTTGTAGCGGTCCAGCCTGATGGCGTCCTTGGGGCAGACCTCCACGCAGGGGTGGGCCAGGCAGCCCTGGCAGCCCTCGGTGACCATCACCTTTTTCTCGGTGCAGCCGTTGCAGGCAAACTTGATGACGTTGATGAGGGGCGGGGTGTAGTAGGTCTCCGGCCGGTCCGCCGCCTCGATGTTGTCGGACAGGGGGGCGTGCTCCGCCGCGCTCCGGCAGGGCAGGCCCATGGCCAGCCGCAGCCGCTCGCCCACGATGGCCCGCTCCAAAAACACGTCGTTGCGGAAGTTGCCCACCTCGCCGGGAATGATCTTGTAAGGCAGGGCCTCGATCCGCTTGTCCACCGGCCACTCCGTGTGGTAGGCCATCCGGGCTACCTCCCGGAAAATCCGATGCCGGATCTCCTGGATCCGGGTCTCTACTCCTCTCATATCGCCTGAATCCCCTTTGACATAAAATAAAAACTGTATCCCTAAAATTGGCGCTACCAGCATACCGCAAATCCCGGCCCTTGTAAAGCACCTTCGAAGAAAAAACTTTTCCAAATTTGCCGTTGAAACGACAAAGCTCCCCCGGTGGAGTTCCGGCGGGGGAGCCATTTGGTCGAAACGCCGCGGCGTACGGGCAGGCGCGCTGCCGGACGCGGGCGTCCCGCCCGCCCCGACGGGGCTTCAGGCCCGGCCCATGCGGCGGGCGATCTCCTTGGCGGCGAAGGTGATGACGTCCCCGGCGTAGGTCCCGGCGCCGAAGCCGGCGTCAAAGCCCAGCTCCTTGGCCAGGGCGTGGGTGATCCGGGCGCCGCCGCAGCAGAGGACCATCCTCTCCCGGACCCCCTCGGCCTCGGCCAGCTCGATGAGCTCGGTGAGGTTTTGGATGTGGATATCCTTCTGGGTGACCGTCTGGGAGACCAGGAGGACGTCGGCGTTCAGGGCCTGGGCCCTGTGGAGGAACTCCTCGTTGGGCACCTGGGAGCCCAGGTTGTAGGCCTCCACCATCTCGTAGCGCTCCAGGCCGTGGTGTCCGGCGAAGCCCTTCCGGTTCATGATGGCGTCGATGCCCACGGTGTGGGCGTCGGTGCCGGTGGAGGCCCCCACCACCACCAGCTTTCGGCCGATGTGCCCTTTGATGTACTCGTTGGTCTCCTCCATGCCCATGGCCTCGTCGGCCACGGTGAGGACCTCGAGCTCATTGTAGTTGACGCTGTGGGTGGTGGCGCCGTAGACCACGTAGAAGGTGAAGGTCTCGTCCAGCTTCTGGCGGAGGGCCACGTTGGGGTCGGGAATGCCCATCTTCTGGGCCAGCCGCACGGCGGCGGCCGCACCCTTGTCGTCGTCCTTCGCCGGCAGGGTGAAGGAGAGCTGGACCTTGCCGTCGTTCATGGTGTCGCCGTAGGGCCGCAGCCTGGAAAGGTCCAGGGTGGTGTCCAGGTCCTTGTCCCTGATCTGATACAGTCCGGAGCTCATTTCCCCTCGCCCCCTTTCCGCATGGCCTCCACAAAGGGATCGCGGTAGCCGGGGGCCTTCCGGAACACGCCCTCCAGGCCCTTTCCGCCGTCCCGGGGCCGCTTGATGCCGGCAAAGATGCCCTTCTCCAGGGTCTCAAAGATGCCGGCGCCCTCGATCTCGGCCAGGAGGTCGTTGGCCTTGGCGAGGACCTCGCCGGCCCGCTTTTGTATGATGCCGCCCTCCTTGAACACCAGCTCGCCGCCCAGGTCCCGCATGGTGCGGAAGATATACTGGGCGTTTTCGATGGACAGATAGCGGTCGGAGAGGAAGGGGGTGTGGATGGCCTCGGTCATCATGCCCAGCAGGTGGATCTTCTGGCCGGTGAGGATGGTGACGATGTTGAAAAGGGCGTCCTGCACCTGGCCCCGGAAGATGTTGCCCGTCATGAACTTGGTGGGGGGCATGTACTTCAGGGGGGCCTTGGGGAAGATCTCCCGGGCCATCTGGGCCTGGGCCAGCTCATAGAGGAAGCCGTTCTCCACGGCGGGGTCGATCTCGAAGGCGTGGCCCAGCCCCATCTGCTCCTCGGGGAGGCCCGCCCGCAGGGCGAACTGCTCGTTGAGGAGCTGGGAGGCCAGGACGGTGTGGGCCTCCTCCACCGCGTCGGCGGTGGTGAGGTAGTTGTCCTCGCCGGTGTTGATGACCACCCCGGCGTAGGCGTTGACGGCCCGGGAGAAGGACTGGTCGATGAGGGTGCGCTGCATGTTGATGTCCCGGAAGAGGATGCCGTAGAGGGCGTCGTTGAGCATCACGTCCAGGCCCTCGAAGGCGCCCATGGCGGCGATCTCGGGCATGCACAATCCGGAGCAGTAGTTGCACAGGCGGATGTAGCGGCCCAGCTCCTCCCCCACCTTGTCCAGGGCCTCCCGCATGAGGCGGAAGTTCTCCTGGGTGGCGTAGGTGCCGCCGAAGCCCTCGGTGGTGGCGCCGTAGGGCACGTAGTCCAGCAGGGACTGGCCGGTGGTGCGGATAACGGCGATGACGTCGGCCCCCTGGCGGGCGGCGGCGGCGGCCTGGACGATGTCCTCATAGATGTTGCCGGTGGCCACGATGAGGTAGAGCCAGGGCCCCTCCTTGTCGCCGTACCTGGCCAGCAGCTCCTCCCGGCGGCCGCGGCGGGCCGCGATCTTCGCAAGGGCCTCCCGGACCGCGGGAGCCAGGGCCTTGTCGATACCGGCGTCGCTGTGGACGGGGATGGCGGTCAGATCCAGGGCGCCGCAGGCCACCGCCTCGGCGATGGCCTGCGGCGTCTCGCCGGTCTCCGCCATGGCGTTTCCGATCCAAAAGGCCGCCCCCTGGGCGATGGCCCCCTTGGCGGTCAGGTGCTCCACCACCACGTTGGGCAGGGGCACGTCGAAGGGGTTGACCCCGTCGATGCCCAGCAGACGGCAGACGGCGCGCTCCACCGCCACGGTGGTGTGCCGGTCGATGAAGCGCTGGGTGTCGTCGGCCACCCTGGAGGCGTGGCCGCGGGCCTGCTCCACCAGGTCAAAATTCAAATTGAGCTTGGATTCCAACAAAGATCACTTCCATTCCAGGTTTCGGGCCGGGGCCCGCTGGCTCACCGCTTGTGCCGCTCCAGGTCGGCGGGCTCCATGGACAGGGCCTGCCCCCGCTCCAGACCGGCCACGCCGGTGAGCTCCACCTTCCGCCTCCCCTCCCGCTCGGCCTTGCAGAATTCGCACCGGCAGGTCTCCTCGTAGTGGTCGGGCTCGGTGTAGGTGGTGATGACGCCCTCGTAATTGCGCAGGACGATCTTCCGGGGGCTCTGGGAGATGATGTACTGGGGCATGACGGGGGTCTTGCCGCCGCCGCCGGGGGCGTCCACCACGAAGGTGGGCACGCAGTAGCCCGAGGTGTGGCCCCGCAGGCCCTCCATGATCTCGATGCCCTTGCTCACGGGGGCCCGGAAGTGCTCCAGGCCCATGGACAGGTCGCACTGGTAGATGTAGTAGGGCCGGACCCGGATCTGGACCAGCATCTGGACCAGCTTCTTCATGGTGTGGATGCAGTCGTTGACCCCGGCCAGCAGCACGGACTGGTTGCCCAGGGGGATGCCGGCGTCGGCCAGGCGGGCGCAGGCCTCGCCGGCCTCTTTGGTGATCTCGCTGGGGTGGTTGAAGTGGGTGTTGAGCCAGATGGGGTGGTACTTCCGCAGCATGGCGCACAGCTCGGGGGTGATCCGCTGGGGGCACACCACGGGAGCCCGGGAGCCCAGGCGGACGATCTCCACATGGGGGATCTCCCGCAGCCGGGCGATGATGTACTCCAGCATCTGGTCGGAGAGCATCAGCACGTCGCCGCCGGAGAGGAGGACGTCCCGGACGGCGGGCGTGTCGCGGACATACTCGATGCACTTGTCGATCCGCTCCAAGGGCACGCTGGCGTCGCGCTGGCCGGCGAAGCGGCGGCGGGTGCAGTGGCGGCAGTACATGGAGCACTGATCGGTGGTCAGCAGCAGCACCCGGTCGGGGTAGCGGTGGGTGAGGCCGGGCACCGGGGAGTCGGAGTCCTCATGGAGGGGGTCCTCCAGGTCGGCGGAGGAGCGGTAGAGCTCCTTCACGGTGGGGACGGCCTGCCGCCGGACAGGGTCCCAGGGGTCGGCGGGATCGATGAGGGAGAGATAGTAGGGGGTGATGGCCATGCGCAGGGCGCCCAGGCAGGCCCGGACGCCCTCCTCCTCCTCGGGGGTCAGTTCGATGTATTTCTTCAGGTCCTCCAGGGTCTCGATCCGGTTGGCCACCTGCCAGCGCCAGTCGTTCCAATCGGCGTCGGAGACGTGGGGAAACAGCTCCGCCCGCCGGGACGCGTTCCTGTATATCATATCTGGTACCGCCTTTCGTCGTTTCGTCCGCCGGAGCTCCGCCCCGCGTCCGGGAGATTCACAGGTATTTCTTCTCAAAATAGGCCCTGAGCCGGGGATTCTCCCGGAGCTCGGCCAGGGTGATCGCGGCGTGGTCCTTGGTGTAGCCGTTCCCGATCACCATGGTGACGTCCTTCCCGCAGCCCTCGGCGCCCAGGGCGGCCTTGGCGAAATCGGTGGCCATGGAGAAGCAGTAGACGGTGCCGTTGTCCCGGACGGGAAGGATGGCGCTCATCTCGCAGGCGGGGACGTTGACGATGAGGATGGAGAGGTCGTACTCCCTGCCGCCGTTGACGGCCAGGGACTTTTCCAGCACATCCACCGGGTCGGTGGCGGAGCCCACGACGGCGTGGTGGCAGAGGCCCATGTCCATGAGGAGGTCGGCGTCCTCCCGGCTGACGACCAGGGCCGTCACGTTGCCGGTGGGGCCCACCCGCTTCATGGCCTCGCAGCAGCACAGCATGCCCCCCTTGCCCGCGCCCCCCAGGATGAGGACGCTGTCGCCGGGCTTCACCAGCTTGGCGGTCTGGGCGGGGGCGCCGGCCACGTCCAGCGCGGCCAGGGCCAGGGCCTCGCTCATGTCCTCGGGCAGCTTGGCGTACAGGCCGGACTCGAAGAGGATGGCCTGGGCCTCCACGTCCACCCGGTCGATCTCGGGGTGGATGGCCTTGATCTTGTCGATCTTCAGGGGGGTGAGGGACAGGGAGACGAGAGAGGCGATCCTGTCGCCCACCTTCAAGTCGATCTTCCCCGCCAGGTCCTCGCCGATCTCCCTCACCGTGCCGATGAACATGCCGCCGGAGCCGGTGACGGGATTTTGCAGCTTGCCCCGCTCGGCCACGATGTCCAGGATCATCCCCTCGGTCCTGGCCAGATCTCGCCCGCACGCCTCGTAGATCTGGGTGAAGGAGGCGGAGTCGATGTTCAGGGCGGACACGTCGCACAGGATCTCATTGGACCAGCACTCCATGGTGTTGTCGATCTTCCGGGCGGCCTGGGTCAGCAGACCCTTGGGCTCGATCACCCGGTGGACGCCGTACTTGTTGCCTTTTTTCCGCATGCTTTGACCTCCATACATTTCGCTTGGGACCGGCGCTCAGGCCAGGCTCAGGATCCTTCGGGCCTCGTCGGGGCCGGCGATCTCCCGGCCCAGCTCCCTGGCCAGGCGGACCGCCTTTTCCACCAGCTCGCCGTTGGAGGCCGCCTTCCGCCCCTTTTCCAGGTAGATGTTGTCCTCCAAGCCCACCCGGACGTGGCCCCCCATGATGATGCCGGCGGCGGCCATGGGCCAGGCCCCCCGGCCCACGCCGGTGACCGTCCAGGTGGCGCCGGCGGGGAGCTGCCGGACCAGATGGTCCAGGTTGCCCACGGTGGCGGGGGCGCAGCCGGGCACGCCCAGCACGAAGTTGAAGTGCATGGGCGCGCCGGGCGCCAGCCCCCGTTCGGCCAGGTCCAGCGCGGCGGCCAGGTGGCCCAGCTCGAAGCACTCGTACTCGGGCTTGATGTGGTTTTCCAGCATCCGCCGTCCGAAGGCCTCCATGGTGGGCAGGTCGTTGACGAAAATGCCGCCGCCGAAGTTGCAGGTGCCGCAGTCCAGGGTGGCCATCTCGGGGAAGAGCTCGGTGGGCTGGAGCCGCTCCGCCGGGGTCATGCCGACGGCGCCGCCGGTGGAGGGGATGAGGATGACGCCGGGGCAGGCCGTCCGAATGGCGTCCAGCACCACCCGGAACCGCTCCCGGTCCTGGGTGGGGGTTCCGTCGTCCTCCCGGACGTGGACGTGGATGACCGCCGCCCCGGCCGAAAAGGCGCGCCCGGCCTCCCGCGCCATCTCCGCCACGGTGTAGGGCACGGCGGGGTTGTGGGCCTTGGTGACCTCGGCGCCGCAGATGGCGGCGGTGATGATCAGCTTCTCCAACTGGAGCCCTCCTTCCTCCGGGTCACC
Source organism: Candidatus Intestinimonas stercorigallinarum (assembly GCA_019115345.1). GTDB lineage: Bacteria > Bacillota > Clostridia > Oscillospirales > Oscillospiraceae > Intestinimonas > Intestinimonas stercorigallinarum. The sequence continues at coordinate 6,911 of DXDV01000224.1, forward strand.
GGGCCTTGCGCTGCTTGTCCCTGGGCACCACGCAGGTGCCGGAGGCCCGGCACACCACCACCGGCTGGGCGAGCACGTCGGCGGCGGAGTCGTTGATGTCCGGGCGGGAGACGATGACCTTCCGGGCCTCGAACTCCATCTTGCGGGAGGTGCTGCCGATCTTGGTGATCCTGCCCTCGGCCTCGATGTAGTCCCCGGCGTAGACGGGCGCCAGGAACTCCACGTTGTCATAGGCGCAGAACAGGCCCTCGTCGCCGTCGCAGATGATGAGCAGCTCGGTGGCCACATCGCCAAAGAGGTGGACCATGTGGGCGCCGTCCACCAGATCGCCGCCGTAGTGGGCGTCCTTCGCGCTCATGCGGAGCCGGAGCAGGGATCTGATCTCTTCCATGATAATTTCCTCCTGTTTTCGGTTTGGCCCGCCGGCGGACGGGCTGTCCTTTGTATGCCGGTACAGGCTTGGCGCAAAAAGAAAGCGCCTCGGGCGCCGCCCGCCGGCGGCGCTCGAACAGCGCTTCACGACAAAAATGTGCCATCCACGGCGGGGCCTCCCTGCCGTGAATAGCACACCATGCAGTCATGACACTTCGCGCGCGCTGAGCGCACGACGCAGAGCCGGTTCCAGGCAGCCTCCCCGTCTCTTCGGCGGTGGTCCCATTCACGCCGCGCATCGGGCCTGCCGACCCTTCCCATCGCGTCGCTACCTGGCGCACCGCTCCTCTATTCCTCATGTGATTGAGTTGTTTCGGCCGGGTCTTGCGCCCGCTGGGGCGCAGCGCCGGCATGGGGACAAGTCCCGCTTTGACGAAGCTAATTTTATACCACGGCCCCTCGGCTTGTCAAATATTTTTCGAGAATAATTCCATCAGCTCCGGCTCCAGCTCCAGAAGGCGGCAGACCCGCAGGGCGTCCCGGGGGCAGGGCTCCCCCGGCCCGGCCTCCACCAGGCGGTAATCCATGAGCCGGGAGAGCCGGTCCAGAGGGGCTTCCCCCTTCCGGATAGCGGCGGTGTCCAGGGCCCCCAGCCCGGCCACCCGGTAGTGCCGCCGGGCGGCGTCGGAGACCCCGTCGTAGTGGGTGGTCATGAGGGCCACGCAGTTGAGCCTGCCCAGGTACTCCGCCAAAGCCCTGGCCAGGGCGGCCCCCTCCCGGGGATTGGTGCCCCGGGCGAACTCGTCCAGAGCCACGCAGAAAAACTTCCCCCGGCCCTCCCGCAGCACCTCGCCCAGGGCGGCCACCTCGGCCCCGAAGGAGCTCAGGCCCCGCTCCACCGACTGCCGGTCGGCGCTGATGAGGGAAACGCGGTCAAAAAGCGGGGTGGAGAAGGCCCCGGCAAAGGCGAAAAAGCCGGTCTGGACCAGCAGCAGGTTGAGGGTCAGGCTCTTGACGGTCACGCTCTTGCCCCCCATGTTGGCCCCCGTGATGACGGTGGTCCCCCGCTCCAGGGTGAGGGAGACGGGGGTGAAGCTCCCGCCCCGCTCCCGGAGATGGGCGGCCACCTCCGGGTGGACCATGTCCACGGCTTCCACCCTGGCCTCCCCCGTCAGCTCCGGCCGGCAGCAGCTCCACCGCCGGGCCAGCCGGGCCTTGGCCAGCAGCAGGTCCAGCCGCCCCACGGCCTCCATGGAGGCCAGGAAGGTCTCCCGCTCCCGCAGGAGGGCCTCAGTCAGCCGCTTCCGGGCCTCCAGCTCCAGCCGGTCCTCCCGCCGGACCAGCTCGGAGCGCCGGGCCATCAGAGCATCCCGGTCCTTCCCCTCCGTCTGCCGGAGCAGGCCCTCCACCCGGGCCTTCTCCGCCCGGACCGGCTCCAGGGCGGGCGCGAAGGCGTTCTCCACCGAGAAGGCGGGCAGCCGCCGCCCGCTGGGGTCCAGCAGGTCCAGACACCCCGTCATGGGCCGGATCTCCAGCCCCTCCAGGGCGGGGACCCGGCCATAGGCCCGGGCCAGCCGCTCCAGGTGGAGGAGGAAATGCTTGACCTCGAAGAGCTCCACCTCGTCCATGGGGGCGCCGGCCGGCCGCTGGAGGGAATTGCGGATGTCACGGAATTCGGAGAGGATATGGGCGATGCCGTCCAGAGCCGGTCCGGCGGTCTCCAGCAGGTCCCGGAGGGCCTCCACCCGGGAGAGCTCGGCCGCCAGCGCCCCCTCCTCCCCGGGGCCGTACCAGCGGGGGGCCCGCGCCAGGGCGTGGCCGAAGGGGGAGGCGGGCTCCAGCCGGGCCATGACCCAGTTGTAGCCCGTGTCCTCCCAAAGCCGCGCGTTGCCTTTCATGTTCCTTCACCTCGTCGTTCTGGTGTCGCGCGCATCATGTGCGGGGCGTGTCTCCCTGCCCCACGTCCACCACCGGAACGTCCACGGCGGCCCGCAGGGCCGCCGCCAGGGCGGGGCCGTCCAGGTGCCTGCCGTAGGCCGACCAGGGGTTGGCGGCGACGGCCGCGATCCGCAGCCGCCGGGCCGCCAGCAGCCGTCCGCCGCAGCGGAAGAAGGTCTCGGCGGAGGTCCGGTCACAGAGGAAGTGGGTGGCGTCGGGGGCCGCCACGGCGCTGGGCGCGCCCCGGCGGGCCAGGGTCCGCAGCAGGGCGCTGGTGACGCCGCCCCCCACCCACAGCACGCAGTCCTCCCGGGGCAGGGACTGCCAGACCGGCTGTCCCCCCGGCTCCAGCGCCAGGGGAAGCCGCTCCCCGCCGGGGCGGAAGAGGGCGTACCGCCCCGTCTCCCCCGCCAGGGCGGCGCGGAGGGCCGGAGGCTCCGGCTCCGGCGCGGCGAAGAGCTTGCAGACGTGGGCGGTCTCGGCGGCGATGGCGGGGATGCCCCCGTCCATCGAGGCCCCGGCGCAGAGGATGGCGGCGGCCCCCGCCTCGGCTCCGGCCAGGGACCTGCGCCCCGCCGCCCCGTCGATGAGGACCCGGCGGGCCCCCAGCGCCCGAAAGGTCCGGGACAGGGGCCCCAGCTGCCCCACCGCCGAGGGCCCGGCCAGCTGGACGAAGCCGTCGCTGAGGGCCCGGAAAACCCCCACCTCCCCCAGCGGGGTCATCACGCCGGTGACCCCCTCCACCCGCAGGGTGACGTCGCACAGGGGGAGCATCCCCCGCGCGGTGGCGAAGAGGGTGCCGGAAGGGACCCAGAGCTCCGGCTTTTCGGTGCCGGTGACCACGTCGGTCCGCTCCCCGTCCCGGCCCACCGAGGTCAGGGCCAGGGTCTCCCCCGACAGCTCCTCCATGAGACGGCACATGGCGGTGGTCTTACCGGCGTTTTTGCACAGCCCAATGAACGTGACGGCGGCCGCCTCCCCCACCAGGGGGGCCAGCATCGGCGTCATGGCGCTCCCTCCTTGTCCTCTCCCTGCCTGTTCGCCCTTCGCTTCTCATTCCGCCCTCCATTATGGGGGGCGGCCCGGCAAATGTCAATGCCCGGCGGACCAAGCCGGTCCGCCGGGCGTGAGCATGCTCGCGTCTCCCGGTGTTCAGCCCGCCTCCTGAGCCGCGTGCTCAAGCAGCTCCTTCGCCGCCCACTCCGCCGTGGCGTGGACCCGCCCAAAGTCCACGTAGGGGTTGTAGACCCGCTCCAGGTCGTCGTGCATGGCCTTGGCCTGCCCCAGGGAGGAGACCGCCTCCTCCACCAGGGCGGCCGACACCTTTTTGGAAAAGTTGAGCCTGCCCTTGTTCCGCCGCAGCACTTCCCGGTCGGCCATGGCGTCCAGCCGCAGGCGGCGGTAGGGGCGCCGGGGCCAGACCACGCCGCACCCGGTGGTGACGAAGGCCAGGGAGAGCTGGGGGAGGAGCAGATGCTCCAGCCGGTCGGGGGCCATCGGAGAGGGGCAGGCCACCACGTCCCAGCCCGCCGCCAGGGCGCCGGAGAGGAGGTGGGTGAAGAGCAGATGGCCCAGGCCGTAGCTGTCCACCAGCTCATAGACCCGCCCGCACTGGCGCTCCACGGTGCCGAACTCCACCAGCACGCCCTTGTGGGTGACGGCGGAGAGGAAGCGCTGGCGCACGCGCCCCTCGCCGCCCCCCTTCCGGCGGCACTCCCGGGAGAGGATGCCCTTGGCCCGCCGGGCCATCTTGGCCTCCAGCTCCGGGGTCTGGACCAGGGCGGTGCGGTCGGCCAAGATCTCCGCCGCCGCCCGCAGGCAGCGGTAGGCCCGGGCATAGCAGTCCTTGTAGCCCGCCATGGCCCCCTCCAGCCTTTCCCGGACCGCTTTGAGGCCCTGGTGGTCGTAGCAGGCCCCCAGGTCCACGTACCGCTCCACCGCCCCCGGCAGCCGGGGCTCCACCACGTGGGTATGGTATCTTAAGGACACCTACTTTCTTTTGAAAAAGAAAGTAGGCAAAGAAAACTTTGACCTGCTTCTTGTCAGAATTTCCAATAAATTTTGACCTCCTGCCGGCCGGTCTCCGCGTCTCGCTCGCCAATCTCGATCTTCTCGATCAGCATCACCGCCAGTTCCCGGGGGAGGGTCTTCAGCTCCAGCAGTTCCCGCGCCTTGGCCATGGTCTCATCTTGGTTGCGGGGTTGCTCCCCCTGGGAGAGCTCCTGGTCGATCTGGGCCAGCCGCCGCTCCAGGCGGCTTTTTTCCGAGAGAAAATCCTGGTTCAACTCCACGAACTGCCCCTCGCTGAGCACGCCGGAGACCTTATCCAGGTACAGATTTTTCAGGGCCGCGCTCCGTTTCTCCAACTGGGCGGCGAGGGTCCGCTGCTCTGCCAGCAGGGCCTCCCGGTGGTCGTCCCTGGGCGGCGGGAGCTCCAGTTTATCCAGATTGTAGTACGTCTGGATGTAGTCCCGGATGCGGTGGGAGACCAGCTCGATCAGCTGGTCCAGCCGGATGGAGTGGCGGGTACACAGCTTTTTGGTCCCGCTGTCTGCGTAGAGCTTGCAGCGCAGATAATACACCTGCGCCTTCCCCTTTTTCCCATTTGACGTCTTGCTCATGGTGCTGCCGCAGTCCATGCACTTCACCAGGCCCGCCAGGGGGTGCACCATGCCGGTGCCGTCCTCCCGGGAGCGGATGTCCAGATTCCGCTGGACGGTCTCAAAGGTCTCCCGGTCAATGATGGCCTCGTGGGTGCCCTCCACCCGGAACCAGCGCTCCCGGGGCATGACGATCATGGTCTTGGATTTGTAGCTGGCCTTTTTGGTCCGCCCCTGCACCATGACGCCGGTGTAGATCTCATTGCGGAGGATCCGCCATACGGTATTCTTGTTCCAGAGGCCGAAATCCTGCTTGCAGAAGTGGTTGCTGTCCCAGCCCCGCTCCGCCTTGTACCGGGTGGGATTGACCACCCCCAGGTCGTTGAGCATGTGGGCGATGCTCTGCTTGCCGTGGCCCTCCAGGGACCAGCGGAAGATCTGCCGCACCACCTCCGCCGCCTCCGGGTCCACCAGGAGATGGCCCTTGTTGTCCGGGTCCTTCCGGTAGCCGTAGATGGGAAATCCGCCGATGTACTGCCCCTGCCGCCGCTTCATGTCAAAGACCATGCGGATGTTCTCCGACAGGTCCTCCAGATACCACTCGTTGATGAGTCCGTTGATCTGGCGGGCTTTTTTGTTGCCCTTGATCTCCGTGTCGGCGTTGTCGGCCACGGCAATAAACCGGATGCCCCAGAGGGGAAACAGGCCATGGATGTACTTCTCCACCAGCTCCATGTCCCGGGTGAACCGGGACTGGCTTTTGCAGAGGACGATCTGGAACTTCTTCTCCCTGGCCGCCTCGATCATCCTGTTGAAGTCCGGCCGCAGGCTGTCGGCGCCAGACCTGTCCTCGTCACAATAGATGTGATAAATGTCCCAGCC